>JBKHBQ010000335.1:0-3640 GCA_046542305.1 Bacteroidales bacterium | reverse complement strand
TGACGGTGGAGGTGCCGTTTACCAATAAAAAACTCGACCTGGCATTCGAAACGCTGCGCAGTGATCCCGAACCGGGCGCGAACGAAAGCTGGACAATCACCATCCGTGATAAGCAGGGTGATCGGGTGGCGGCCGAAATGCTCGCTGCGATGTACGATGCCTCGCTGGATGCATTTGTCCCGCACAATTGGTCGTTCGATCTTTATCACAGCATGCATTATCAGCAGCCATGGGACCAGGGGATGAATTTTGCGGCGGAAAATGCAACCAGTGTGAGTACCGGATGGGGTTATCCGGGGAATGTCATCTTTCCGTCTTACGACCGGCTGAACTGGTTTGGGTTCAGCCCCTACGGCGTATTCAGGGAAGGCGCCGGACGACCGATGAACCTGAAGGGCGACATGAGGATGAATGAAATGGCCATGGCCATGGATGATGATAAGCAGACTGAAGAAATAAATGTGCCGGTTACAAACCAGGAAGAGCAGGCCCCTGAAGAGCCGCCGCAGGAAAAAACTTCTATGCCGCTACGGACCAATTTCAATGAAACGGCATTTTTCTACCCCGCCCTTTCGACGGATGATCAGGGCAATGTGCAGATCAGATTTACCCTGCCCGAATCCTTCACCCGGTGGAAATTCATGGGACTGGCTCATACAAAAGATCTTATGACCGGCTTTTTGAGGGAAGAGTTCACGGCAAGCAAGAAGCTGATGGTATTTCCCAACGTGCCAAGGTTTTTCAGGTCTGGCGATACGCTTTTCTTCACCACACGGATCAACAACCTGTCAGAAGAGGTGTTGAGCGGCACCGCCAATCTGGAATTTTTCGATGCCACCGGCATGAAACCCGTAAACGATCGGCTCGCGCTGAACAGCCCTGAAAAATCTTTTAGCATCGAAAGCAACCGAAGCACTGCGGTAAACTGGCGCATCATCATCCCTGAAGGCATCGGAATGTTAACTTACCACGTGAAAGCCACGGCCGGAAATGTAACGGACGGCGAGGAGCGCATGGTGCCGGTGCTGCCCAACCGCATGCTGGTTACCGAATCGATGCCCATGCCTGTGGGAGGAAACAAAACCAAAGATTTCCGGTTCGACAAACTGCTCGAATCGGGCAGAAGCCGGACCATGGAAAACTACCGGCTGACCCTCGAGTTTTCATCCAACCCCGCATGGTATGCCGTGCAGGCGCTGCCGGTGATCGCCGAAGCCGAATACCGGAACACCATCTCGCTGTTCGGTGCCTTTTTTGCCAACAGCATGGCTTTTCATCTGGCCAATGCCAATCCCGATATCAGGCGGATTTTCGATGAATGGAAGTCGCAATCGCCCGAAGGGTTCCTGTCGAACCTCGAAAAAAACCAGGAACTGAAACAATTGGTGCTGGAACAAACACCGTGGGTGCTCGAAGCCGGAAATGAATCTGAAAGAAAGCGCCGGATCGCCCTGCTTTTCGACATCAACAATATGCAATACCGGCTTGACGAATCGCTGCGGCAACTGGAAAAACTGCAGTCGCCCAGCGGCGGTTTCATGTGGTTCGACGGCATGCGCGACAGCCGCTATGTAACGCAGTACGTGGTGGAAGGATTCTCAAAACTTCATCAGACGGGTGTGGTCGAAAATCTGAATAAGCCACAGATCCAAAGGATGCTGAACAATGCCGTTCGTTATCTTGATGAGCGGATTCATGAGGATTATCAGGAACTGAAAAAACAAAAGGATGCCGATTTGGAGAAAAATCACCTTTCAGCCATTCACATTCAGTATCTGTTTGCGCGTAGCGGATTGCAGCACATCATGCTCAATCCTTCCTACGAAGCGGCTTTCAATTATTACAAACATCAGGCGCAGCAATACTGGCAAAAGCAAAACCTGTTTCTGCAGGGGATGATCGCCCTAACTTTGCACAGATATGGTGCTGAGGATACGCCTCAGTTGATCCTGAAATCGCTCAAAGAGCGTTCATTGCATAGCGAAGAAATGGGTATGTACTGGCGTGCCGATCGCGGATATTACTGGTATCAGTCACCCATCGGTACGCAGGCCATGCTGATCCGCGCCTTTGCGGAAATCTCCGGTGACCGTGAAGCTGTTGAGGAGATGAAGGTCTGGCTGCTTAAGCAAAAGCAGACACAGGACTGGGGCAACACCAAAGCCACTGCTGAGGCTGTGTATGCACTGCTGGCCGAAGGGAAGGATCTGCTGCAGGAAACACGTCCCGTGCAGATCGAAATGGCCGGCGAAGATATCAGCCGCGAACGGATGGGCCGTTTACAGACCGGTAGCGGGTATTTTAAAACCTCCTGGTCTGCTGCGGAAATCGATCCGGCCATGGGCAGGATAAAGGTTGAAAATCCCAACGAAGGCATCGCCTGGGGTGCATTGTTCTGGCAGTATTTCGAAGATCTCGACCAAATTTCCCGGCATGAAACACCGCTCAGCCTGTCGAAGACGTTGTACCTGAAAAGAAATACCGGCAAGGGTCAGGTGCTTGAACCTTTGGATGAAGGGGCAGAACTGGAAGTGGGCGACCAGGTGGTGGTCCGCATCGAGTTGCGCACCGACCGCGACCTGGAATATGTACACCTGAAGGATATGCGTGCCGCCGCTTTTGAGCCGGTGAACGTGACCTCGGGCTACCGCTACCAGGGCGGACTTGGATATTACGAAACCACCGGCGATGCGGCCACCGGTTTCTTTTTCGATTACCTCCGCAAAGGGACCTGGGTGTTTGAATACCCGCTGGTGGTTTCTCAGAAAGGAAATTTCTCCAACGGCATCAGCACGGTTGAATGTATGTATGCACCCGAATTTTCGGCACATTCAAAAGGCATCCGTGTGGAAGTTGATTAATTGTGGGTAATTCATGTATTGAAAAATCCTGTGGTTAGGCCGAAAAGCCATAGTTTTACAACAAAATTCTGATGATGAATTCAGTTTGTGTTTTTTGCGGATCGGCTGTTGGAAAAAACGGTGCTTATACAGCGCGGGCACGATCGCTGGGAAGATTGTTGGCCCATCGTAACATCACCCTCGTTTATGGCGGCGGAAACATTGGCGTAATGCGCGTGATCGCCGACAGCGCCCTCGAGGCAGGCGGCGAGGTGATCGGGGTGATGCCACGCCATATCGTCGACCGGGAGATCGCCCACCAGGAAATTACAAAACTGCACATTGTTGGGAGCATGCACGAACGCAAGGCGATGATGGCCGAACTTTCGGATGCCTTTATTGCGCTTCCCGGCGGTTTCGGAACCATCGACGAACTGTTCGAGATCATGACCTGGAACCAGTTGGAGATTATCAGCAAGCCCACCGGACTGCTGAATGTGGAGGGATATTTCAACCACCTGATGGCATTTATCGATCATGCGGTAGAAGAAAAGTTCGTCAGAACGGAACACCGTTCCGCTTTAATTGTTGAAGAAGACGAAAACAGGCTTTTGGAAAAGCTCGAAAAATTCCAACCTGAAAAAGCTGAAAAGTGGATCGACCGCTTGAAAATGGATATGATATAAATAAGAGCAGATGATGATAATCGGGATTACCGGAACAATCGGTGCAGGCAAGGGCACCATCGTGGATTACCTGGTGAGGCAGAAAAGTTTCAGGCATTATTCGGTGCGGGCTTT
>JBKHBQ010000334.1:0-3666 GCA_046542305.1 Bacteroidales bacterium | reverse complement strand
GCTTAAGCCCGCATTTGCCGTGAATGGAGGAGCGCTCGTGAAGGGTAGCGCAATACTGCGGTATGCTTCGGCCAGCAACGAAAAAACCGGACATTTTGATGTGAACATAGGCCTGAAGAAATGGGCTTTTGTGTCCAGCGCAACCTACACCGAGTATGGCGACCTGAAAATGGGCAGTGATGGTCCTGACGAATACCTCAGGTACGAATATGTAGAACGTATCAATGGTGTGGACAGTGTGATCAAAAACGACGATCCGCAGGTGCAGGTTCCTACGGGATATAACCAGGTGAATCTGATGCAGAAAATCAGGTTTATGCCCAACGACAACTGGGATTTCAATTACGGCATTCACTATTCCACCACCTCCGATTATCCGAGGTATGACCGCCTGATCCGCTACCGCAACGGGAAACCACGGTCGGCAGAATGGTATTACGGGCCTCAGGAATGGATGATGAACAACCTGAGCCTGATGGGAACGGCGGCCACAGGTATTTATGACAAGTTTGGAATCACCGTGGCGCATCAGTTTTTTAAAGAGAGCCGCCACGACCGTGATTTCGGCAAAACAACACTGGTGAACCGCACCGAGAAGGTAAATGTGGTGTCGGCCAACATGGATTTCGAAAAGCGGCTCTCCGAAAATCAGCGGCTTTTTTACGGACTGGAATCGCTGCTCAACAAGGTGCATTCGGAAGGAACCGATGAGGATATCATCACCGGCGAAACCGTAAATGCTGCAAGCCGTTACCCTGATGGCTCCACCTGGAATTCGTATGCCGCTTACCTTTCTTATTCAAATGAAATCACCGGCCAGTTGACATTTCAGGGTGGTCTGCGTTACAACCTGGTGAGCCTGCAGGCGGAGTTCGATACTACGTTCTACCCGTTCCCGTTTACGCAAGCCGATCTGTTCAAGGGTGCAATCACGGGAAGTGCAGGACTAACCTACCAAAGTGTGAACGACTGGCTGTTCAACCTGAACCTTTCCAGCGGTTTCCGCGCGCCGAATATCGATGATGTGGGCAAGGTCTTCGATTCTGAGCCCGGTTCGGTTATTGTTCCGAATCCTGACCTGAAACCCGAATATGCTTACAACGGAGAGTTCGGGATCACCAAACGGTTTAATGATGCGGTGGAAGTGGATGTTTCGGTTTTTTATACCCTGCTTGACGATGCCATGGTGCGGAGGGATTATTCGCTGAATGGCCTCGACAGCATTATCTATGATGGCGAACTGAGCCGGGTGCAGGCTGTGCAGAATGCCGCACAGGCCTGGGTGTATGGTATTCAGGCCGATATGGAGGCTGATCTTCCTGCCGGTTTCGGTATCAGGGGACAATTCAACTGGCAGCATGGCGAGGAAGAACTCAATAACGGCAGTACTGCCCCGTTGCGTCATGCAGCGCCGATGTTCGGCATGCTGCACATTACCTATTCCAGAAGCAAGTTCAAGGCCGACTTTTATGGCCTAATCAACGGCGAAATCTCTTACGCCGACCTCGCGCCGTCGGAACGTGATAAAGCTTACATTTACGCCATCGACAGTGAAGGAAATCCGCATTCTCCTTCCTGGTATACAATCAACCTGAAACTGATGTACCAACTCACCGGTTACCTGATGATCAATGCCGGCGTGGAAAACATTACAGACCAGCGTTACCGGCCATATTCATCCGGAATAGCCGGACCGGGACGCAATTTTATGGCTTCGGTGAAGGTGAATTTCTAAGCTGTTGGTGTTCGTGCAGTGTCCGGTTAGGTTTTGGAGATTCCTCGTAACATTCGGAATCTAATCGCACATTGAAGAGTTTTTAGTTTTTCCCGTTACCATACTGATTTTTTGATAAACCTTCCGGGTTTCCATAACCCGGAAGGTTTTCTGTTATGGCCCAAAGTACATCAGAGATATTTTCTAAACAATTACCTTTGTCTAAACGTTTTTAAACATAAACAAAATCGTCATGAGGAAACAAATTGCCGCAGGAAACTGGAAAATGAATACCGACCTCGGGGAGGGTAAAAAACTGATAAATGAGCTGCTGGATGAACTGGAAAAGCGCCCGCTCGGTCAAAAGGGCAGCGCCTCTGAAGTGGTGCTGGGTGTTCCTTTTATCACCCTGCACGAAGCGTCTTCCCTGGTTAAGGGTCAGGGAATGATTCAAGTCGCGGCGCAGAACTGCCACAGCAAGTCAAGCGGAGCATATACCGGTGAGATCAGCGTGGACATGATCAGGTCAACCGGCGCTACCTACGTCATCATCGGACATTCCGAACGGCGCGAGTACTTTGATGAAGACTATCAGTTTTTGAAGGATAAGGTGGATATTACATTGGAAAAAGAGTTGACGCCGATATTTTGCTGCGGCGAGCAACTGGATATCCGCGAAGAAGAAAAGCATTTCAACCTTGTAAAGGAACAGGTTGAATCATCACTCTTCCACCTCGATCACGATCAGATCAGAAAAGTGGTAATCGCCTATGAACCCGTGTGGGCCATCGGTACCGGCAAAACCGCCACCCCGGAACAGGCGCAGGAAATGCATGCGTTTATCCGTGATCTGCTCACGCAAAAATACGGAAAGGAAGTGGCCGGAGCAATATCCATTCTTTATGGTGGTTCAGTTAAGGCCGACAATGCCGAAGAGCTTTTTGCACAGCAGGATGTGGATGGCGGACTGGTGGGAGGAGCCTCCCTTAAAGCCCGCGATTTTGTGTCGATCATTCATTCGTTCAAAAAATAAATAAAACCCGTATTATGCCTCTGCAACAACCTGTTAAAGCCCTGATCTTCGACTGGGGCAATACGATCATGCGCGATTTCGAACTGCCCGGCCCGATGAGCCAATGGCAGCACGTAGCCTGGATTCCGGGAGCCGAAGAAGCCCTGAAGGAACTTTCTGAAAATTATGAATGCGCCATTGCCACCAGCGCCGATCATAGTGATACCGGCAAAATGATTGAAGCCCTGAAAAGGGTGGGGGCAGACACCTATTTCAAACACTTTTTTTCATCCAAAGATCTGGGATATCAAAAACCCGATCCTAAATTTTTTCAGTCTATTGCCGAAAAACTCGGCGTGGATATTTCAGCATGTGTGATGATCGGGAATTTTTACCTGAAGGATATCCGCGGTGCCAAGCAGGCCGGCATGCAAACGGTGTTCTTCAATGAAAAGAACCTGCCCGGCGCCTACGAAGATGCCGATGAAATTATCCATTCGATGGATGAGTTGGCAGGCGTGATTGGGTCAGGGTAGCTGACGTGTAATTTGCTGACGCGTAATTGGTAGTAATTTGCTGTTGCGTAATTGGTTGTAATTTGTTGACGTGTAAATTTGTTGTAATTTGCTGATGTGTAATTTGTTGTAATTTGCTGAAGCGTGATTGGTAGTAATTGGCTGACGCGTAATTGATAGTAATTTGCTGACGCATAATTTGTTGTAATTTGCTGACGCGTGATTGGTTGTAATTTGCTGAGGCGGATTTGGTAGTAATTTACTGAGGCGTAATTGGTAGTGATTTGCTGACGTGTAATTGGTTGTAATTTGCTGAGGCGTAATTGGTAGTGATTTGCTGACGTGTAATTGGTAGTAATTTGCTGACGCGTAATTTGTTGTAATTTGCTGACGCGTGATTGGTTGTAATTTGCTGAGGCGGATTT
>JBKHBQ010000333.1:0-3680 GCA_046542305.1 Bacteroidales bacterium | reverse complement strand
AGTTTTGATGGGTGTTCTATTTTATGGCAGTTAGTAAATGACTTTCTCATCAGAATAGAAGTATAAAAAGCGAAACCTTTTTCTTTTTAGCTCCAGAATTTTATCACTGATCTGTGTGGTTTTTTTTGTAAACTCAAAAAGTACCATATCTGCACCCTGTTGTTTTATAGCATATTTCGCGTATTTTACAACGTTGTTATGGCTGCTTGTTTGTTTCAGTTCAACTCTGACATTATCAAGTAACACATCATTGCTGCTAATCCCACTTACCTCGTTCAGCATTTTTACCCGCTTACCGTTTTTAGCTGCAACTATGCACATTGCCCTTTCCTTATTGAATTTCTTAACCTCGTGTGAATTTTTCGCGGATGGAATACGCCTCTTGTCAATAGCAACATAGCCATTTGTTTTGGTGTCGTAAAATGTTTTTACCCAAATATTCTCCGGAAGGGATTCGTATTCCAGTTTGTTTAAATTCTCCTCGATGATCTTCTTAGCCCTGCACGCTTCATCGTCCAGTGCCAGGAACATGGCATCGGATATGCTCAGGGTTCCACCGCAGCCGCGGGGCATGTAGCTGTTTTTGGGCGGGAACAGCTTTTGCTGCTTACCCGGGTTGAAGCGGAACATGGCCAGCTTGTTGGCGCCGGCCTTGTTGATTTGGGTGGTGGCTTTCTCGCCCTTCTCAATGGCTTCCTTGCTGTCGGAGCGTTTGTTGTTACGGGCAAGTACTTCCACGGCCACACAGCGGCACCGCCAACCGTTGGGGGGGTAGTAGCTGTCCCAGAAAGGATCTGTTTTGGGCAGGGTGGTACCGGCCAGGGCTGCATGATCCTCTCGCACGCGTTCGTCCTTCGCGGTGCGGTATTGCAACCAGTAGCGGTCGGTGTCGTCGCTAAGGTTGCTCCATTGGTCGGCGCTCTGGGCACTTTGTATGGCAAACTCGTATTCGGCTTCGAGGTAAAGCTTGTTGTAGGTGTTGTTTAGCTTGATGATTTCCTGCTCAAACTGGTGGTATGGCCTTATGTTTCCTTTGGCGTCTTTAAGCAGGCTGCGTGCCTGGGTGAGCTGCCGGTGTGCTTTTAGTCCGGAGAAAATAAAGGCGTCCTGGTCGAGAGCGGGCAGCCAAACAGGCCGCTTACACTGCCGGAATGATTATGCCGCCGGAAGTGCTCACCCTGGAAGAAATGCTTCAGGTGGTGCCCTCGAAAACACCCTATGCACAGAACGACCGCAACACCATCAGCTTTAAGTTCGGGGAGATCACAGCAACACTGGCTGGGGCAAAGATTGATGTAACACGCAAAAACACCATTGTAAGCACGGCCCTGGCAGGTCGCAAGGGAACTGTGAAGGAATTTATTAAAGCAGAGGATTACAACATCTCAATCAGCGGGCAATTAATCAACACCAACAGCGGCAAGCCAACGGCCTACCCGGTTGATCAGTTGCGCACACTCATCAACCTGATGCAGGCCGAGGATGCCATTGAAGTGTCGTCAGCGTATCTGGGATTCTTTGATGTGTCGAAAGTAGTGCTGGAAAGCTTCACGATAAACCAGGACCCGAAGTATTTAAATGTACAACCATTCAACCTGAAGCTGATTAGCGATGAAGATGCGGATTTATTTAAAATACAGGAGGATTAGTCGATGCCGGGAAAGCTGTCAACATATCGTATTTTGAAATCAGGAAAGGATTCAACGAACTCCACGGTGAAGTCGGGGAAGCGATCAACCATTTGCCACTTGCCACATTCATCAGGGAACGAACCGACGGTATCCACACGGATGTCTTCAAATCGATCGACCACCTGCACATGGAAATCAGCAAATCGGTCAACTACCTGCACCCTGCCGTACAATGGAATATCATTGCACTTGCAATCGGCGCTAACCGGGCTGTCGGCCTGGATCAGAAAGGCGACCGCAATGGTGACTATGATAGAAATGAATTTCATGAGGCTCAAAGGTATATAAAAAAGAATGAAACGCCCACAGGCACATATCGAGATTATAACGCATGATGGCAAAACCATCACCTTTAGCCAGGTGAATAGCTGCAAGGTGGTAACGAGCCTGCATACGCTTACCGATACGTGCACCATCACCATTGGCCGCAAGCGCAAGTGGCGTGATGAGAATGTGTTGGATTTGACAGAGATCATCCGGCGGGGCGACATGATCACGGTGCAGCTCGGCTATGGCGATGACCTTGAAACTATCTTTCAGGGTTATTTAAAAACCATTAAAACCGGCACACCGGTAACCATAGAATGTGAAGATGAAGCCTGGAACCTCAAGCAGATGCCTGTGGCAAACAAGTATTACGAAAGCCTTACCATGAGTGCTTTTGTTAACGAGTTCCTAAGCAGCTATCAGGTGTCGGTATCGGATGTGAACTTTGGTGAGGTGAGGATCAACGGCGAAACCACAGTGGCCGGCGTGTTGGATTACTTTATGAAAAACTACCCGGTTCGGTTCTTTTTCAGGGATGGCACGTTTTACGGCACCCTGGCACACATGCAACTGATGAAGGATGAAGCCGCCATTCTTATGGATTGAAAACGCGATCGGACCGGGCTTTAAAGTTGACATAACCGAAACATTTTATCTAAAGCAAAGATTAGGTTTGGGCGTTCATTTTATATTTAGTGAAGATAAAAAACTGCCTGGCCCTGAACGTACACAACTTATTCTGCAGGGGAAAACGGCATTGCAGCGGTTAAGCGCGACGCCCCCACAGCACCGGTTGAAAATTCTGCGACTGATCCGGCATCAGTGTGGTTTACCATCCGCCCGCCCATACGCTGTCGGAAATCACCGAAGGATGCTTTTTGGGCATGGTTTCACAGGTATAGAATGCGGCAAAGCAATCGCAACCGCAGTTGCAATATGACGGCAGAATGTCGATGAATGCCTGCCGGTCGCTCCGCCGGACCACAAAGGGCAACAGGAGCGCTTCTTTTCCGTGTTTTTGCACCAGGAACACCACCAGGCGGTCGGAATCATGCGATGCACCCGAAGCCTGATTGTCGCCCCAGGACACTTGCAGGTGATTTCCGGAAAGGCCGCAGCTCCAATCAGCAGCCTGCGCGCGGGTGCCATGGCTCAATAGCAGCCAATGTCGCTGATCCGTATCGGGAACCTGGCGGTACCGGTTTAAATTTTCAGATACGGCAGCATGAAACGCCGGCCGGTTTACTGCCACGGCATCAAAACCAAAATTAACCAGCATGCGCACCGCCGACATTTTGGCCATCACTGTGCGAAACACGTCCTGACTTTGCTTTAGCTTGCCCGTTGCAGGTTTCCGCTTTCCCGAAGGCCGCGAACGAACCACCATTTTGCCGTTCATCCTATAAACCACCACGTTGCCGATGCGGCCCCGCAGATGTCCGAATAAAGGATCTACCGTTCTTGCCATAGAAATTAAATACAATTTTAATGCATATGTATAACATATTTTACCCATTTTTTATTGTTTGAACGATGGATGAAAGACGACTGAACATAGTCTAAGGATAAAGCAAGAAGACGACAAGCCCTTATGAAAACCACAAATATCCAGGTTCAGAATCCAAAACAAATTCAAATGTTAAAATCACTGCTGTCCGAACAAATCTGTATTTTCCTGAATAAATAATTTTTATCCATGACACAGATTAAAGGAAAAGCAAT
>JBKHBQ010000332.1:0-3701 GCA_046542305.1 Bacteroidales bacterium | reverse complement strand
ACTACAACCGATAGCCCACGCCCAGCTTAACACCGGCTTCGAGCAGGTGCTGGTGGTGGTTGTCCTTTTCGAACGGAAGGATCGCGCGCAGGTTTATGAAGGGATCGATAAAAAATTCGAAGCTGCCCGTTGGGAGCCTTCCGCCCAATCCAAGTCCAAACCCAAGCCCGCTTTGATTGTCGGTGCTCTGACCGGTTTTTCTGTTGATCTCCACATCGATCAGCGGGCCTCCGTGGATAAAGAGATGTTTACTGATTTCATGCCGAAGGAACACCGGGAAACTCACCAGTTCAATTTCTGTTTCGCGCGGGGTCATGTCGATGCCGGGATAAAAGGCCGGGGTAATTTCGATGCGGTTTTCAACATATTCCGCGCCGGCTTCAATGTCGAAGGTGTTTGAAATACTTTGCCGGTAGCGAATGCCGATGAGGGGGGTGCCTTTGCCGTTGTAACTTGCGGCGCCATCGAGCGACTGGTAGCGGATCAGGGCGTTTTCGGCCATGCCATAATACGCAGAAATATAACGTCCCTGGGAATAGATCGACGTTGCGGTAAGCAGGATAACAAGTGTAAGCAGCAGTTTTTTCATAGACGTATTTCGTAAGGCCAAACGAGCCGATAAGGCATAAATTGCTAAGAGAAGCACGACTGGCAATCCCCTTAAAAAAGAGATGCCTGATCCTCAATCAGCTGTTGGCCTTTTTTTAATCAATTTTCCCCCTTTCCCCTTATTCCAATAATTTTTGTTACGGCTGATAAACCACCTTCCTGGCTGCCTTTTTGTTCCCAACCGTGCACAAGAAAACATATACGCCGGGTTTAACCTGATCGCCACTGAAGTTGCGACCATCCCAGGCGAGCGTGTAATTTCCGGAGGGATTTGGTTGGAAGGTAAATTTCTGCACAACCTGTGAGGACGTGTTGAACACTTCCAGCACCGGTATTTCATTGCCTTCCGTTATTTCGATGTTTAGCGAAATAAACTCCTGGAAGGGATTGGGCTGCCCGGTAATGGTGAATCCCTTTTCCGGATCGGGATCATTCACGGAAGTCCACACGTGTTTGGGATCGCGCATGTATTTGATGTTGTAACCGGCGTCGGTTTCTTCGGCCCAGATGAAATCCACATATTCAAAGCTGAAATGCTTGTAAGCCACTGAAGGATGGCTGGACCACGGCGCTGATAACGTTTCCATTATATGATAGGATTCAAACCCGGGGCCATACGAAAACAAATGCAAAAGCTCGTTGCCCTGCCGGCAGATCATGCTGTAGCCGAATCCGGGGATAAGGTCATCCACCGCAAAATTGTCGATAAACTGGATGTCGATGTTTGCTTCGCCGATCTGTACATTACCTTTGAATTCAACTTCCTTTAGCGGTTCAGTAAAATCTGTACGGTAAACAAACCTCACCTGTGAGGGGAAATAAGGATCAGGTCCTTCTGAATTATACGTTATCCCCGGAATGTCGCCAGTGGCTTCATACAGAACGGTATAAGTTTCCATCCAGTCGGCTGTGTGGAAGAATGCCAGCGAGTCTTCCCCGTAATTGATGGCGAAATACAGTTGATTGTCATAATACAGCAGGTGGTTTGCCAGGGCAATATCCGTAATGGGTTCGCGGGTTAAAAAGTCCTTGCGTTCTGCCAACTGGCCGTTGCTGATGCGTGCGTAAACGGCGGTATAGCTTGTTTCGCTGTTTTGCTTCCGCCACATGATGTTGAGGTTGGAAGCGGAATCCACATCGGCTACGGGAACGCGGTTGCGGGTGCCCGGTTCGCTGATGACGGTATAGGCGGGCCAGTTCATGAAGTCGTAAGTTGCCATGTGGCGGATCTCCTTCAGGCTGTCGTTGGACTGGTACAGGAGGTGGAACTGATCGTCGCGGCTGATGGCCAGGGTGGGAATGTTCCCTTCGGCAATCTGGAAAGGCTCACCCCAGGTTTTGGTGGCGCGATCGAACATCACCCCATTGATGAAGTAGGTGCCGTTCAGGTAATCGCTGAAAACCACGCAGATGTTGTCAAAACTGTCGCGGACGAGTTTACGCTGGTTGTGATCCCAGGTGGCATAGGTGTGGTTGCTGGTGGCGATGGTTTCCTGCGCGGAAATTGCGCCTGCAAACAGGCAAAGCGCTGCAATGATTAAGATCTTTTTCATGAGGTCAGGTTTTTTTATTCATACATTTTTTTTGATAAATAGAAGTGAACTATGGGAAAGATGCTCGATACAACAGGAGCAAATATATGAAAAAATGATGAACGATGCCGGATGATGAAATTTTTTATACCTTCCTGAAGGTTACCTGAGCTTTGGCAATGCAGGGATTAAGGTATTCAAGTAAGAATCATGCTATTGCTCTTTCGCTAAATCGGCACCACTGGTCATAAGTCGATTTCACCATGAGCATGGTCTGATGTCTACGTTTCTCCCAATAACCAGTTTTTTTAATAACTTCTTCCCAAATAACTTTTTCAACCTTTTTGCTTTTCCTTTTCTTTCTCCTTCTCTCCCTTTCCGGGGGCAACATTACTTTCACCTTTTTTTAGATATCGGGCATGGCTTTTGGGCTGGATCTTATGGCCGTAGCGGCGGGCATAAACCCAGGTGAATTCGGCGCCGAAGAACAGGATCAGGCACGAGTATGATACCCACAGCAAAATGATGATGATCGAACCGGCCGCGCCATAAGTGCTTCCAGGGCTGGCTTCGCTAAAATAATAGCTGAGGATTTCCTTGCCCAGGGCAAAAAGTACCGAGGTAATGAGCGCTCCCACCCATACACTACGCCAGCCAATACTTACGTCGGGAAGATATTTGTAGATCAACGCAAAAAGCAGCGTGACCACACCCAGTGAAATGATGATATCGCCTATCTGCAGTAAAATGAAACTAATCTGGGGCAGAAACTCTTCGATATATCCCTGTAGTGCCGATAGAACCGCGGATATCACAAAACTGATCAGCAATAAAAAACCGATTACCAGCACGAATCCAAAACCGCGCGCACGGTCGATGAGATAGCGAAGGAATTCCTGTTTGGGGACAGAGGTGATTTCCCACACCTCATTGATGGAAATCTGCAGATGGTAAAAAACACCCGTGGCTCCGAAAATCAGTGCTCCAATACCAACGATTGTTGCGATAAGCGAAGATTCTCCACCACGTGCGTTATCAAAAATGGCCCGCATGGAATCGGCGGCCGAGGCACCCATTATATTTCTGATTTCACTGTATACTTCGCCTTCCGCCACAGCTGCCCCCCAGAAATATCCAACTACGTTGATAATTACTACCAACAGGCCTGGCAGCGAAAGTACGGCATAATAGGCCACCACGGCACTCAGCCGCCACGGATTGTCTTGGTTCCAGAGGATGGCGGTGTCTTTAAGAAGTTTGGGCAGATGCCTGAATTTGAATTTTTCCTGCTGATCGGTGTTTACATTCATGCTGGCCTTTTTTTATGTTGATGAAAATTAAACACAGGAGAATGGTGATTTGTTGAGTGTTCATTCAATGATGGGGCTTTTGGTTTTTTTGGACGCAGATTTCCACAGATTTGCGCAGATGGTTCACTCTATGAACTTTCGGCACTTTATGAACTTCAGGCACTTCCTTACCTGTCGCTGCTACGCAGCTTTAAAAAGAAATCGCACCAGGGCAGCTACCATACTTTCGGGCCTGCGGCCCTTTCAGGAA
>JBKHBQ010000331.1:0-3725 GCA_046542305.1 Bacteroidales bacterium | reverse complement strand
CTTGATATCGGATATGTGGGAATTTTATTTCGCCGGAGTATGGCGATCTAATGTGGCAATTGAAAAAATCAACCAAATACCTGATAGTGAATTTTCTCCGGGTGTAAAAAACAGGCTTATTGCTGAAGCCAGGTATTTGAGGGCTTTTCATTATTCCTTTTTAGTAAAAATTTATGGAGACCTACCACTAGTGGATCGAACATTGTCGCCGCCGGAGTATAATCAACCCAGAGTGGACAAGTCAATCATACTCGACTTAATTAAAAAAGATGCCAGGTTTGCCATTACGCATTTGAATTTAAAAAGTAATACACAAAATGGAAGAGCTACCAAAGGTGCAGCAATTCATTTATTGGCTAATATCCTGATGTATGAAGCAGGTACACAGGCCCAAAGCCCCAATTGGCAACAAATATATAACCTGACTGATACCTTGATCAATGGCCCGTACAGTAACGAGTATAGATTACTGGATGATTTTTCTGATATATGGGAAGAAGGAAAAGATTTTAACGAGGAAACAATTTTTGAAATCAATTTTCACGACAATTTACAAATAGAGTCGGCATCATTTGTTTACTGGTTATCGCCAAGATTTGTAAAAGGTAGCAATGGAGAACCTTTAGGGGCCAATGGCTGGGGTAACAATTGTCCTACCCAGGATTTGGTAGATGCATTTGAAACTAACTTGGATTGGAACGACCCGAATGAATGGGAAGATCCCAGATTATCCGCGTCCGTTTGGAGGGAAGGAGACATAGTGCCTACCGGTGCGAATGATGCCAATAATATCAACGATCCCAAGGAAGTGTATCTTGACTTTTCTCCCACCGGTTATTACATGAAAAAATATGAGCAAAAGGGCCGTTTTTACTTTTACCTGATGGTGTTCATGGGCTCGATGATGGGGCTGGTATTGAGCGGCAACCTGCTTGGCATGTTTGTGTTTTGGGAATTTACCAGTGTGAGTTCCTTTTTACTGATCGGTTTTTTCCATGAAAAAGGAACCTCACGAACCGCAGCCCTTCAGGCGCTTCTGATCACGGTGCTGGGAGGTTTGGCCCTGCTGGCAGCCATTGTGCTGATTTATACGGTTTCAGGAACGACGGAAATAATCGACTTGGTTGGCGTTCCCGGTATTATCCGCCAGCATCCGTACTATCTGGCTATTCTGCTCCTGGTGTTGGGTGGAGCTTTTACCAAATCGGCGCAATTCCCGTTTCATTTCTGGCTTCCCGGAGCCATGGCAGGCCCCTCGCCGGTGAGCGCATTCCTGCATTCGGCCACCATGGTAAAAGCTGGTGTGTATCTTCTGCTCAGGCTCAATCCTGTGTTGAGCGGCACACCGGAATGGGGCATCCTGTTGCCGGTTTTTGGCGGCGCCACCATGTTGATCGGAGCCTACTTTTCGCTTACACAATCCGATCTGAAAAAATTACTGGCCTACACCACCATCAGCGCACTGGGAATGCTGGTGCTGCTCATCGGCATCAACACCAGCGAAGCCATTAAGGCTGCCATCATTTTCCTGGCGGTACACTCGCTGTACAAGGGTGCCCTTTTCATGATTGCAGGTTCGATAGACAAGCAGACCGGCACCCGCGACCTGAATCTTCTCGGCGGCCTGAGCCGACGAATGCCCTATACCACAACGGCAGCGCTGATCGCCCTGCTTTCGATGGCCGGATTGCCGCCCTTTATCGGATTTATCGGTAAGGAACTGATTTATGAGGCAAAAATTGCCGTGCCCGATGCAGCCCAGTTTGTGCTTATTGCCGGGATGCTGTCGAATGTTTTTATGGTAGCAGTGTCGGCCATTTTCGGCTGGCAGGTATTTTTCAGCAAAAGAAACGACTCCCTGCCGGCACCGTACGAAACACCGATTCGCCTGTGGCTGGGCCCCGCTGTTCTCGCACTGATAAGCCTGCTGCTCGGTTTATTCCCAAACTTTTTTGCCCAAAACATTGCCGGCCCGGCAGTGGCTGCCGTTGAAGCCTCCAAAATCACCATCACGCTGAAGCTGTGGCATGGATTCAACCAGGTGCTGCTCCTGAGTATGTTAACGGTGGCAGGCGGCGCAACCATTTTTGCGCTGCGAAAAAAAATCATTCCCCTGCTCGCCCGGGTGAACAAATACCTGATCATTTTTAAATTCTCTGAAACATTCGTGGCACTAATCGATGGATTTCTGCGGTTTACCTTGCGGAAAACAGAAATCGTGCAGAGTGGTGTGCAGCGTATTTACCTGATGGTGATCTTTCTGGTGACCTCGGGTTTTGTTTGGTATCAGTTGTTTTATACCAAATTCTGGGATATCGATTTCGATTTCGGACCCATGCCTTATTATTTAGTCGGTATTTCCATGATGGTGATCGCGGCAAGTCTGCTAACGGTGTTCACCCATTCGCGCCTCACGGCCATTATTTCGATGGGCGTGGTAGGATGGGGAGTGGCCTTGTTGTTTGCCTTCTATGGTGCCGTGGATCTGGCCATTACCCAGGTGATGGTGGAAACGCTGGTGGTGGTACTGTTTGTGATGATCATTTATCATCTTCCGCGATTTAAAAACCTGAGCAGCAAAGCAGCCAGAATAAGAGACGCGGTAATTGCCGTGATTTTCGGAGGGTTTATGACGGGCCTCACACTTAAGGCAGATTTCCTTGACCTTTCTCCCGGAATTTCGGAATACTTTGGCGAGAACAGCTACACCGTAGCCAAAGGCAGAAACATTGTAAATGTGATCCTGGTGGATTTCAGGGCCATGGATACCCTGGGAGAGATCACCGTGCTGGTGATTGCTGCCATCGGCGTATTTTCGCTGATGCGGCTGAAGATTAGAAAAACCAAAAAAACTGAACTAAAATGAAATCACAGATACTATATATCGCGGCAAGATACCTGAAGCCAGCATTTGTGATCCTCTCGGTGATCGTGCTTTTCCGGGGACATAATGCCCCCGGTGGCGGATTTATCGGAGGTTTGCTGGCAGCCTCGGGATACGTATTTTACATGATGGCTTTCGATGTAAAAACCACCGTTAGGAAAATGTGGATCAAGCCGCACAGTCTGATGGCCGCAGGATTGCTAACCGCCGTTTTCAGCGGAACTTTCGGTTTTTTCAACAGGCTCCCTTTTATGAGTGGCGAATGGATAGAAATCGGGGGCCTGAAACTGGGCAGCCCGACGCTTTTCGATATCGGGGTGTACCTGGCGGTGCTCGGCGTGTTGCTCACCATCATGATTGCAATTCTGGAAAATGAGGAAGAATGGGACTAATCATTTCAATTGTTATTGGAGTAATATACGCAGCAGGGATTTACCTGTTGCTTCGCCGCAGTATCGTAAAACTGATCCTGGGCATTATTTTTCTGGGTAATGCCACCAACCTGGTAATTTTTGTTTCCGGAGGCCTTACCAAAGCCAGCCCGGCTTTTATTGAGGCGGGACAGGAAGTGGCCGCACGCGACATTGCCGACCCGCTGCCCCAGGCGCTCATTCTTACAGCTATTGTTATAGGCTTCGGAATTATTGCATTTGCACTGGCGCTGATGTACCGTTTTTACAAGTTAACCGGAACCGAGGATATTGATCAAGTAAAGGAAACCGACGAATGAACATCCTGATCCTGCTACCGGTACTGATCCCTCTGGGAACGATTATCATGCTGCTGTTTCTGCGCGGTTCGCTGGGCCTTCAGCGCCTGTTTGGCATGCTCAGTTCAATGG
>JBKHBQ010000330.1:0-3743 GCA_046542305.1 Bacteroidales bacterium | reverse complement strand
ATCGAGTACATTGTGCGCATTCCTAAGGTCTTTGATGGTTTCGAAGAGTGGCACCACTTGCAGGTTCGAATCCAGCAGCCCCACTTCGCGCAGGAACAGGTATACCACCAGAAGGTCGCTCAGCCCGCGGGTCATGCTTACGATCACCGAGCCAATGCCGGCATCGCCATAGCGGTCGAGATACCAGCGCACCACGCGGTAGTAATCCAGCAGCTTGTCGGCTTCTTCGCCTACCGCTTCGCCCTGCACCACAAATGGTCGCATGTATTGCAGTTCTTCATTGATGAAGCTTACCCTCTTTTCTTCACTCCATTTGCTATAAGCTGAATCTTCAAATCCTGCTGCCTTCAGGATTTGTTCCATGGCTTTTTCGTGATATGCGCTGTTTTGACGGATATCCAGTTTTGCCAGATGAAACCCGAAGCACTGTACCTGTCTTTCCACGTCGAACAGCAGATCATCGGCGATATGTCCGGCGCCGATTTCTCTCAGATTGTCGTGCAGCAGCTTCAGGTCTTCCTGCAGCTCCGTGGCGGAAGCGTAAAACGTATGCGGCTGGTTGAAGTTTTCGTTGATGGTGTTTTCCAGCCGCAGGATCAACATTTTTAAATATTGTCTCCAGGGTTCACGCGGATTACGGTTTACCGCCTCCAGGCCGTCGTCACCCAGGGCGGCAGCTTTCTGGTGAATGGTTTCTCTGAAACTTTCAGGATAGCTGTTGATGATGCCCGACAGGCTCATGCGTGCTGCCAGGGCGTTTAGCTGATCATGCAGCAGTTTGAGTGCGGCTTTTCGGTGTGTGAGCAGGGTTTCCCGCGTTACTTCAGCCGACACAAACGGGTGTCCGTCGCGGTCGCCGCCTACCCAGCTACCGAATTGCAGCAACGGAAATTGTTCGGGGCGGCTTAGCATGTCCGCATCGAATCCCATAGCGGTCCAGGCATTTTTAAGGCGCCGGTCGCTGCGGTGCAGGGCCTGCGGAAAAACGCGGGTGAAGTAGTGCATCACATTGTTGCGCTCAGCAGTAACATCGGGTTTTTCCAGATATACTTCGCCGGTGCGCCACCAGCGTTCCAGCAGGTTTTTCAGGTCCTGATGGATATTTTTGCGCTCGCTTTCCGACCAGATGGTGTTTTCGTTTTTTACCAGCAGAAGATAGAGCTCTCGGTGCAATTCCAGTACCGAGATTCTTTTGGCCTCGGTAGGGTGCGCCGTAAGCACCGGCATCATGCTGATTTCCGGAAGCAAGGCAGCCATTTGTTCCTGGCTCAGCCCCTGCTTTTTCCAGTTTTGCAGCGTTTCGCCCCATGATCCACGGATGGCAGCCAATCCCAGCTGATTTTCTATTTTCCTGCGGAACTGCACGGCCGCATTCTCCTCCACCAGGTTCAGCAGTTGAAACGAGATGCTCAACGCCTGTATCAGCCGATCTTCAGGAATTTCGTGGATATTTTTTTCAGGATAGGGCTCTCCAGTAGCGGGGATGCATTCTGCGATCCGGTCTTCTCCAAGCCGCAGCAGCATTTCCTTAAAACAAGACATGACAAAGCGCCAGTCCTCCCCGATTTTCTTCAGTCCTTCCTGTTGTAGTTTATTTTCCAAAACAGCAATTTTTAGGTGTTATTAAATCATGTGTTTCCACAAAGTTAATATTTTATGCTGAAAAGGAATGGGGGAGGACTGGCGCTTGAGTGCACGAACGTTGGCCGGCTTACAGCGGCTTCACCGGAACGCAAATGTCTACGGTGAATTTCCCGTCTTTGGGTTCCTCCGGATACATTTCAAAACAGGGTTTGTCGCCGGGCTGATATCCGCTGGCGGGAAACCATTCCGTGAATACCCATTCCCATGCCGTCTGGAAATCCTGCGGGCCTACCTCGAACCGGGCAATCACATATTTTCCGCCGTCCACCTGCATTTTGCCCACCTCGCCATCCACTCTGGTTTCGGGAGGCACGGTGATGCAGACGCTCATGCGGAGCTTGTTTTCATCGGTGAGGTTGGGGTCGTCGTGATATATCACCAGCGAGTTAAAATCCTCACCACCGATAAGACCGCGCGGACCCGCCCAGGCGAAGAGCCGGTTCCAGAGCTTTTCGAAGAGTTTGTCGTCGCCCTTGTACGGGCCGATGTGCCTGATGTAGGCTACCGTCATGTCGGGAAGTGTTTTTACTTCCGTAGATTTGTTTAATTCCATAGTGGTCTTCCATTTTAAAGTTTGCGAACGCCGGCAAAAGTACATGGAAGCCCCGTCAGAACTTTGATGCTTATTGCGGAGGGTTTGACTTTTATTGCTATTCTGCAGTTTTTCGCGGCGGTACCGGCTGGCCGAAATGCCAAAGAACTTTTTAAATGCCCGGGAAAAGATGGCAGGATCGGTGAACCCGCATTTGTAAGCGATTTCGGTGATGCCAAGATCTGTTTGTGTGAGGAGTAGCATGGCGGCTTTTTCCAGCCGCAGCCGCAGGATGAACTGGAAGGGCGTTTCACCGACGATGCCGTAGAAGATGCGGTGGAAGTGATATTTTGAAAAACTGGCCACCGACGCCAGTTCTTCCAGCGTAAGCTGCTGATCGATATGTGTTTCGATGTAGTCGAATACGCGATTGATGCGGGAGATATATTCGGTGGTGGTGGATGCGGCATGCCCGGCGCCTGTGGCAGGTGTACCGCTTCGCCTGCCGGTTTGCCCGTCGTTACAGGATTTTGTTTTCATATATAGATGGATTGGCGTGCAAGATAGGAGTTTTTATGCAGCCTTTGAACATCATCCCCCAAAATCTACTTTTTACACTATATGCAACTAAAAAAATATCTCTTCGGATCAGCAGTGGTTTTTGTCCTGCTCTTGTACGGCAGCGGAAACCTTTACGCCGTTTCCGATTCACTGGTATTCAAAAACGGGGAGGTGATGACCGGTTCGGTAAAAACCTTGCAATACAGCGTGCTTACCTTCAGCGCACCTTACAGTAAAAGTAATTTCAAGATCAAATGGAAGCAGGTGAGCAAAATTTACACCTACGGACTGTTTCTGATCACGCTCTCGGAGGGCGAGCGCTACAACGGCAACCTGATCTCCATGGGGCCGGATACGGTGCTGGTAGTGACCTCCGGGGGAAGTGTTGTGGCTGCCATTAAGGAGGTGGTATACCTGCAATCGGTCGACCTTGAGCTGAGCAACCGTTTTTATGCCTCCATCGACCTCGGGCTCAGCATCGCCCGCGCCAATCACCTCAAGCAGCTTAGCATACGTGCCGCCACGGGGTATCTGGCCAAACGCTGGTCGGTGGATGTGAAATTCAGCAATTTGTTTTCGCAGCAAACCGATGTGGATCCTACCCGCCGCACGAATGCTTCCGTCGGGTATAATCTGTTCCTGGCCCGCGACTGGTATATTCCGGCTTCGCTGGGTTTCCTTTCGAATACGGAGCAAAAACTTGATCTCCGGACCAATGGACAGTTGGGACTTGGGAAATATCTGATTCACACCAACCGCGCATACTGGGGGTTCTCGGCGGGGGCATCCTACAACAACGAAATGTTCAGCGGCGAAACTGATGATCGTAGCACCTGGGAAGGATTCGCAGGGACAGAACTCAATCTTTATGATATTGGTGACCTGAACCTGCTGGCAAAAGTTACCATTTATCCCGGCCTTACCGACCCCGACCGGCTGCGATCGGATATGAACCTTGACGTGAAATATAACCTGCCGCTGAACCTGTACCTGAGGGCGGGTTTTA
>JBKHBQ010000043.1:0-20143 GCA_046542305.1 Bacteroidales bacterium | reverse complement strand
ACAAGGAACGCTTTTTTAATTTTACCACAGGAAGAATCATTACGCTGGATTACTGATGAAAAAGAAGAATATTTTCAGACGGGTTTTCGACTTTTATTATGAAGGATTCAGCACCATGACCTGGGGACGGCAGATATGGGCAATTATTTTAATCAAGCTTTTTATTATGTTTGCCATCCTGAAGGTGTTTTTCTTTCCGGATTTTCTTAAAACAAAGTTCGAAACCGATAAGGAACGCAGCGATTACGTGATCGAACAGCTTACCAATCCTAAATAACCCGGGCACGACGGTAGTTTGCAGGCCTCGGGTATCCATCCGCAATAACACCCATTCATTGAAAAACACACCACGATTAAGTCAGGCTACATATATTGCAAAAATATATATGCATGAATCGCACATGAAATTTTTAGCATAACAATCAGTAACTAAAACGAACGCGTATGGAAAATTTTGACATGACACTGATCGACTGGTCGCGGGGGCAGTTTGCGCTCACAGCCATGTTTCACTGGCTTTTTGTGCCGCTGACGCTTGGCCTGGGCTTTATTGTGGCGATCATGGAAACGATCTATGTGAGAACCGGTGACGAAAAATGGAAAACGATCACCAAATTCTGGGCAAAGCTCTTTGGGATCAATTTCGCCATCGGTGTGGCCACAGGCATCATCCTCGAATTTGAATTCGGCACCAACTGGTCGAATTACTCCTGGTTTGTGGGCGACATCTTCGGGGCGCCGCTGGCCATCGAAGGGATTATGGCGTTTTTCCTGGAGTCGACATTCATTGCGGTGATGTTTTTCGGATGGAACAAGGTAAGCAAGGGATTTCACCTGCTGTCGACCTGGCTGGTAGCCATCGGTGCCAACCTGTCGGCATTGTGGATTCTGGTGGCCAACGCCTGGATGCAGGAGCCTGTTGGCATGCAGTTCAACCCCGACACAGCGCGCAATGAAATGATAGATTTCTGGGCCATCCTGTTCTCGCCCACAGCCATCAACAAGTTTGTTCACACCATCTCCTCCGGATTTGTGCTGGCGGCGGTTTTTGTAATTGGCATTGCCTCGTGGTTTTTATTGAAGAAACGCCATACCCTTTTCGCCAAAAAAAGTATCGTGGTGGCATCGGTATTCGGTCTTACCTCGGCTGTTTACCTGATCTGGACCGGCGACGAATCGGCACGGCAGGTGGCCAGGGTTCAGCCCATGAAATTTGCCGCTATGGAAGCTTTATGGGACGGACAGACCAACGCCCCGCTTATCGCCATCGGCTTCCTCGAGCAGCCGGCACCACCAAAATCCGAAGGCGCCTATAAGGAAAAGGAATTTGCCTTTAAAATAGAAATACCAAACATGCTGTCGTACATGGCTTTTCTCGATCCAAACGCTTACATTCCGGGAATCAAGGATCTGGTGAATGGATATACCAATCCGAATACCGGCGAGAAAATGCCTTCATATTTCGATAAGATCAAACTGGGCAAAGAAGCCATCACCACCCTGAAAAACTACAAGGAGGCGATGAATGCAGGTGATCAGGAAACCGTGAAATACTACAAGACAAAATTTGAGGACACCGAATGGATGAACAACACTTTCAGGTATTTCGGGTATGGGTATTATGATGAGGATCATTTTACAGGATTGATTCCGAGTGTACCATTTTCATTTTATTCCTTCCATCTGATGGTAATCCTCTCGGGGCACTTCCTGGCACTGTTTGTCGTAATGTTGATCTTTTCACTGAAAAACAAACTGGAAAAGATGAAATGGCTTTTGTATGTGGGGATTTGGTCGATTCCGCTGGTATATATTGCCAGTCAGGCGGGATGGATTCTTGCCGAGATGGGACGCCAGCCATGGGTGATTCAGGATCTGATGCCAACGCTGTCGGCCGTATCGCGCATCGATGCCAGCAGCGTACAGATCACCTTCTGGTTGTTTGCCGTTACCTTCACCACGCTGTTCATTGCTGAAATAAAAATCATGGTTACACAAATCAAAAAAGGAATGACAGGAGGACACTAATATGTTTGAAACATTATCACATTTGGCATTACAACAATACTGGTGGGTAATCGTTTCGGTGCTCGCCAGTCTGCTGGTTTTCCTGTTTTTCGTGCAGGGCGGACAAACCATGATCTACAGCCTTGGGAAAACCGAAAGCGAAAAGAAAATGATCATCAACTCCCTGGGCCGCAAGTGGGAATTTACCTTTACCACACTGGTTACTTTTGGCGGCGCATTTTTTGCCAGTTTCCCGCTGTTCTACTCCACCAGTTTCGGTGGCGCCTATTGGGTATGGATGATAATCCTGTTTGCTTTCGTGATTCAGGCGGTGGCCTACGAATTCAGGTCGAAGCCCAACAACCTGCTGGGCAAACGAACCTACGAGATCTTCCTGCTCATCAACGGGGCGCTGGGAACCATCCTCGTAGGGGCTGCCGTGTCCACATTCTTCACCGGCTCCGAATTTTCGGTTAATAAGCTGAACCTGACCAATATTTTCGGCACGGGTTCTACCACCATTTCGGCATGGGAAGGCCCGGCCCACGGTTTAGAAGCCGCGCTGAACATCCAGAACCTCTCACTCGGGCTCGCTGTTTTCTTTCTGGCCAGAATTCTGGGTATTCTCTACCTGAGCAATGATATCGACGACGACAACATTGTAAAACGCTCGCGCAAGCACCTGCTTTACAATGCCATTCCATTCCTGGTGTTTTTCCTGCTGTTTACCGGGCTGCTGCTCACCAAAGAAGGATTTGCCGTAATTCCGGAAGCAGGCGTGGATCCGCTGTTCTGGAAAATTAAAATGGAACCTTACAAGTACCTCAACAATTTTCTGAACATGCCCCTGGTGCTGATCTTTTTTCTGGTGGGTGTGGTAGCTGTGCTGTGGGGCATCATCGGTACCTTAATAAATAAATCCGCCCGTGGGATATGGTTTGCCGGTGCGGGAACCGTCCTCACGGTTTTTTCGCTGTTCATGGTTGCGGGCTTCAACAATACGGCCTATTATCCTTCAACATACGACCTGAACAGTTCGCTGACGATTATGAACAGTTCTTCGAGCCATTTTACCCTTACGGCAATGAGCTATGTATCGCTGCTGGTGCCCT
Organism: Bacteroidales bacterium; assembly: GCA_046542305.1. Lineage (GTDB taxonomy): Bacteria > Bacteroidota > Bacteroidia > Bacteroidales > 4484-276 > JBKHBQ01. The sequence continues at coordinate 17,024 of JBKHBQ010000043.1, read as the reverse complement.
TCGTGCTTGCATACATCATTCATGCATGGCGGGCCATCAGCAACAAAAAAATTGATTCGGTTGAAATGGAAGAAGATTCACATGCTTATTAACTTTTAAAAAAATCTGAATTATGTACATCACACAAATATTGTATTTCCTTACCTGGCCTTTGCTGATTTTCGTAAGCTACAGGCTGGTAATCTTTTATTTGAAGAAACTCGATAAAAAACTCGCCGAAGACAATGATCTGGGCGAGGCATCCGAATCTTAGCACAAATTCGGGAGGCTGTCAGTGATGGCAGCCTCTTTTTATTTGTCATGAGATAATTCTGTTTTCTTTCCTGTAAAACAGACGCTTTTTTTTCCGCTTACATCAGGATTGTGTATATATTTGTCACTTCATCAAATCAGATACAAATGAAACATTTCCACCATCTCAGCATTTTATTTATCCTGCTGATATCAGCTAGCCTACAGGCACAAAACTATCAAAATCTTTCTGATAAGGAACTTTCGAATCATCCCTACTGGATCGGGATGATGCAGGATCATTCGGTGAATTTTTATGACGTACAAAGGGCGTTCGGACTTTACTGGGAAAACCGTGAAGTGACCAAAGGCTCCGGATGGAAGCCGTTTAAAAGATGGGAATACCTGATGAGCAGCCGCATTTTGCCCGACGGAACCCGGCCTGCTCCCGACCGCGAGTGGAATGCCTATTTCGACTACATCAGCAAATATCCAGAACAAAAATCTGCCAATGGCAACTGGGTAAACCTGGGTCCGTATTTTATTCCATCGGGAAAAGGCTATAAAGGATTGGGAAGGTTAAATGCCATCGCCTTCCACCCTACTGATGCCAACACCATATATGTAGGTGCGCCTGCCGGCGGATTATGGATTTCCTATGACGGCGGGCAAAGCTGGGATACCCAGACCGACATACTGCCCACCCTCGGTATATCGTCCATCCTGGTGGATTATACCAATCCCGACATTATTTATCTGGGCACCGGCGACCGTGATGCCGGCGATGCTCCCGGCCTCGGCTTGATAAAAAGTACCGATGGCGGCCAAACCTGGGAAATGATGAACCAGGGGATGGGCGAATGCACCATTGGCCGGCTGATTATGCACCCGCAAGATCCGCAAACCATCCTGGCCGCCACCAATACCGGAATCTACAAAACCACCGACGGCGGACAACAGTGGGATTGGATGCAAAGCGGGAACTTCAAGGAGATCGTTTTTAAATCCGATAGCCCCGACATCATTTATGCTGCTGTGAACGGAAATTTCTACCGTTCGGCCGATGGCGGCGAAAACTGGGATCACATCAATAACGGGCTACCTTCGGCTTCACGCGGGGTAATTGCCGTTACTCCGGATAATCCGGAAGTTGTTTATTTCCTGCTCACCACCTCCGATTCGTTTCTTGGACTCTACCGGTCAACAGATGCAGGCCTGAGTTTTTCGGAGATGTCGGATTCTCCCAACATCATGAGCTGGGGATGCGAAGGCGGCAGCGGCGGACAGGCATGGTACGACCTTGATATTGCCGCCGATCCGCTGGATGAGTATACCATCTATGCCGGTGGGGTTAACTGCTTCAAATCCACAGATGGCGGCATCACCTGGGAAATTTCCTCACACTGGTGGGGCGATTGCGGAGTACCCTCCGTTCATGCCGACCTGCATGTGCTCGAATACAATCCGGTGGACGGAAGGCTTTATGCCGGAAACGACGGCGGCATTTACTGGACCGACGACGGCGGCACCTCATGGCATGAAATCTCCGACGGACTGTCGATAGGTCAGGTTTACAAAATCGGTCAGAGCGCCACAGTGAAAGACAAGGTGATCAACGGATACCAGGACAATGGAACGTCCACTTTTATGGGCACCAACAACTGGATCAACAACCTCGGCGGCGATGGCATGGAGTGTGCCGTGGATCATGAGAATGCGCTGTACAGCTATGGCACCTTATATTATGGTGACATCTTCAGAATACTGAACAATGGCAGTTCTGTAAAAATTGCCGGAGAGGGCACCAACGGCATCACCGAAAGCGGGGCCTGGGTCACCCCATTCCTGCTGGATGCAGCTAATCCGGAGATTATGTACGTCGGATACAAAAACATCTGGAAGGGCCGTAACATTAGAAGTGCCAGCCCCAACTGGACAAAAATTTCGGAAAACCTCGGGGGCAATAACAGCACCAACATGCGCATATTGGAACAATCGCCGGTGAACACCGGCATTTTGTATGCCGCCAGAGACGATAAAAAACTTTTCAGGTGCGACGACATCAACAGCCAGGATCCGCAATGGGTGAACCTTAGCAACAATCTTCCAACCACCAACTCAATTAACGACCTGGAGTGTGACCCGTGGAACGAAGAAATCGTTTACATGACCCAGGGCACCAAAGTTTATAAATCCACGGACAAAGGAAATAGCTGGGAAGATATCACACGGAACCTCCCGAATGTAACCATGAATGATGTTGCGTATTACGTGAACAGCATCGAAGGACTCTACCTTGGCACCGACATCGGAATTTTTTACACGGATGCTTTCATGGAAGAATGGATGCTTTTCGACAATGGCTTTCCGGCAAGTGGACGTGTGACCGAAGTGGAAATATACTATGAAGCCGGAAACCCGGAAGGCGACATGATACGGGCAGCCACCTACGGCCGCGGATTATGGGAATCGGATATGTATCACGCTACACCTGTGGCCGATTTTCAGGCCGATCAGGAATTGGTTCCCCCCTCCTGCCCCGTGAATTTCACCGATCTTTCGGCGGGAGTGCCTACCGGATGGTCATGGGAATTTGAAGGCGGCAATCCGGCAGTTTCCACCGAGCGTCATCCTTCGGGAATCCTGTTCGAACAGTCCGGAAGCTGGGATGTTACGTTAACCATAACCAACGAATTCGGCACCGATACGCGCGTTTATGAGGACCTTATCACTGTCAGCGATCAGGTGGTTCCCACAGTGAATTTCTCTGCTGACCAGCAGGCTGTATGTTCGGATCAGGTGGTTTATTTCCATGATCTTTCCACTTATTGCCCCACCATGTGGGAATGGGAATTCCAGCCCGGCAGCGTAGAATTCGTGAACGGTACAGGCGCTGCAAGCCAGAATCCGGAGGTGCGTTTTCTGGAAAACACCTCCTACACGGTTAGCCTTACCGCCTCAAACGCCAACGGCGAAAATACCTTAACTCAGGAAGAATATATCCATGCCGGAGGCTTTATGGCACCGTTCAGCGAGGGTTTTGAGGATGGATTCGACGGGAAATCATGGACCGTGCTTAATCCGGACGATAAGATTACCTGGCAAATCACCTCACCCGGCTGGGCACCTGAAGGCACAAAAGCTGCTTTCATGAATTTCTTCGATTACTATCTTTATTATCAGCGGGACGATCTGATCTCACCGCCGGTCAGCCTTTACGGCATCCAGGATCCCGTTTTGAATTTCAGCTATGCTTATGCGCAGCGTTATTCGCAGGTCGATTCGCTGATCGTGGAAATCTCCACCGACTGCGGTGAAACCTGGGAGCGCCTGTATGCCAATGGTCCCGATGGAACAGGAATTTTCGCCACTTCCGGGCCCACCGCAGAATATTTCAATCCGGCGTCATCAGCCGATTGGTGCGGCGAAGGATACGGGGCTGAATGTGTTTCGCTCGATCTTTCTGCATACCAGGATTTGATCGATGTGCAGTTTAAATTCCAGTCGTTCAACAAAATCGGCAATAACCTCTACCTCGATAATATTTCCATTCCGTTGTTCACAGGAACTGCCTCTGATCTCCGTGCGGATGCAGCGGTAAATATTCATCCCAATCCCGGCAGCGAAAGAATTTACGTCCGGGTTGCGCAAGCCCGTGAAGATGTGGTGGTGATGATAAGCAACCTTCAGGGTAAACAACTGCTGGTGTCAAACCTGAATGGATCAGCCGGAAATTCAATCGACATCAGCAAACTTCAGGCAGGTGCATATATTCTGCAGGTTATCGGAGATGCCATTATTCATTCCGAAATTTTGATTGTGAAATAACCGTTTAAAAAAGACACGCCAATAAACGCGCGGCTGTATCCTCCTCATTTTTAGATACGGCCGTGCGTTTTTTTTTAATCAAAACATTAAATATTATCCTTTCGTGATGAAATATTCACTGATTATTCATAATATTGCAATTACTTTTTTTTGATTACGAAAAGGGAATTACTGCTTTTACTCACGGTTGCTGCTTTGCGTTACTTACCTGCTTTCTTTTCACTCAATTGCCCGGATCATTTATTTGCAGTAGGAAATTACGGTCAACAAATCATATTGCTATGAAAAAGATAGCGCTATTGCTTTCGATTGCAATGATTTTTGCAGTAGGAAGACAGAGTCAGGCTCAGGGACTTGCAACTGACATGGAGGAATCCGGCAATTCATCTGATATCATGCTCACTTCCGGGGTTGACAAATCATTTATTCCTGATTTCTTCACAGACGGCATTCCCGAAGGCGGTTTGCTGCTGGTACCCGAAAGTACCGGCGATCGCGTAATGGCTTTCGATCCGGTTAACGGGGCGTTATTAAATCCTGATTTTATCCCGGATGACGGATCATTTTCTACACCTATAAAAATAATTCTAAATGCCACGCAAACCAGCCTGCTAATCAGTGACCAGTTGGGCGACGTAGTATATGAGTACGATTTCGACGGAAACCTTATCGGGATATTTGCTCCGGCCGGCGGCGTAAATACCGGCATCCTCGACAATGCAAGGGGAACCTGCCTGAAACCCAACGGTAACCTGCTCGTTACGGTGGGCGGCGGTAATAATATGGATTGTGTGATTGAATTCGACCAAAGCGGCAACTACCTCGGCCGTTTTACAGAAGCCGCTTCCGGCGGGCTCGACTCTCCCTTTGATGTGATGTACCGCCCCGATTACGATGATTATCTGGTTTCCGGCTATTCCAGCGATGCCATTCACAGGTATGACGCAAACGGTAACTACCTCGATGACTTTGCCTCCAACCTTGATGCCCTGGAGCAATTAGCATTCTCATTGGATGGGAATGTATTGTGTGCCGGTTATTCTGCCGATGGCGTATACGAATTTTCCAACGATGGCACCCTGATCGGATTCTATCCCGGCGTAAACGGGATCAGAGGCGTATACGAACTCCCTGACGGCCTGATGATGGTTACGGATGGTCAAGGTGTGCATAAATTTTCAAGAACAGACGGGATCATCGAAACCATCATCAGCGGTGCAAGTGCACGGTTCATCACCTTTGTGAATCCTGTTTTTACAAGTTGCCAGCATACACTTGCACTTTACGATGAAGGCGGTGACGGCTGGAACGGAGCAATTTTGGATGTATATGTCAGGGGCGTTTTAACCTATGACAACCTGAGCCTGGAAAACGGTTCGGGCCCGGAAGAATATCTGCTGGAAGTTTTTACCACCGATGAGGTGGCATTCGAATATGCTACCGGATCAACTCCGCAGGAAAATTATTACACGGTAATAAATCATATTGGTGATGTGGTATTTGAAGATGGCCTGGACGGACAGGTTCCGGCCGGAGGCAGCTTTATCGCTGATTGTGACGCCATTCCGATGGGTACCATCACCGGAACAATCGTCTCAAAATCAGGTACCCCGCTCGAAAACGTGAGAATTTCTGTCGGCGATTACACCGCCTTCAGCCTCGCAAACGGAACGTATTCGATGGCAGTGGCAACGGGAAATTACACGGTATCTGCAGAGAAAAAAGGATTCATTACCCAAAGCACCGAAAATATCCTTATTGATCAGAATGCCGTAGTTGCGGTGGATTTCACGCTTGAAAAAGTTCCGCCCTTTACGATCCCCTTTTATGAAGACTGGCAGGAGGTTTCTTTCGACTATCAGCTATGGGGCTTCGAGCCCGAACAGGGCAACTGGGAAATATCCACCAATTCTGATTACGGAAACCCTGCTCCCGGAGCACGGTTCAACTGGTCGCCAAGTCAGACAGGTTATTCCAATATATTAGCCAGCTACGAAATTACTGTACCGGAAAGGCAGGACAGACTGGCGCTGCAGTTCGACCTCCACCTCAACAACTACAGTGCACTCACCATTGAGGGTTTGGAGGTGCTGGTATTAGATAATAACCAGTGGAAATCTGTTCACAATTTCGACAATCAAAAAGGAAGTATTCCCTTTACCACATATTTTTTCGATATCGGCGAATTAATAGCCGGAAGTAATATTAAAATCGGTTTTCGGGCCTATGGAGAAAATTCATTTAACATTAATGGATGGGGGCTTGACAACATTTATGTGGTTGAAGCCGTGAATATTTCGGGAACGGTTTCAAAACTAACCGGTGGCGACCCGATCGAAAATGCTGAGGTTGTGATCGGCAATTACGAACCGCTTCTTACCGGTGTCGACGGGAGCTACAGCCTCGACGTGGTGCCCGGCACGTATACTGTTGCTGTAAGCAAAACCGGCTTTAACCAGCTGTTCTTCGAAAATGTAGAAATCTCCGGGGCTCAGGTATTCGATTGTGAAATGACTGCCCCTACGCTGGAACCGAACCTGCAGGCGGTAGTCGAAGTGCTGGAACCCGATCAAACCACCATGCGGGAACTGACAATATCCAATAATGGCGACGGCCCTGTAGACTGGTACCTAAACTTGGAATTCGGTCCCGAAGATAAAATGACGATTCCATCCTTTGAAGGAGTCATGAACCATGGCAAAGATGAGCTTTCCGAAGGAAGAGCGCCCGGCGTGAATCAAGTAGAAACTGCAGTTATTCCCGAAATGTTAAGCGGATCGACAGCCTTTGGTTTTGAAATATATCCGGCTAAAAAGCTGATCAGCTTTGAGACCGATCTTCCCGGAACTTATCAGAATGCCATAGATATTGCCATGGATATTTTTGCGGCGGATTTTGATAACAACGGAAACCTGTATGCCATCAATAATGATAATGGTGATTTCTATCTCGCAGACACCGAATCGGGCATGATGACCCTGATCGGGCCGTCGATTACGGCCACTGATCTTGCTTACGATAAACTGAACGGGATCATGTATGCAGTGGATTACGAGAGTCCTCATTCAAAACTCTACACCATCGACACCCAATCAGGAGCAACCACCCTTATCGGCAACTGCGGGCCCGGCCTGATTATTTCTTTGGCATGTGACGGCAATGGAAATCTCTGGGGATTCAATATCACCGACGACAGTTTTTACTTCATCAACAAATTCACCGGTCAGAAAACCCTGATGGGTCCGGTGGGATTCGATGGCAATTTCGCCCAAAGCATGGCCTGGGATCCAAAAACGGACAAAGTGTATATGGCTGCATTCAACAACACTGAGTTGCGGGGCGAACTCCGGCTGGTCGATCGTCAGACGGGAAGCAGCATGCTCCTCGGGGTATTTCCTGAGGGTGCCGAAATTGCCGGCTTTGGTTTCCCGGCCGGATATAGCCCGTGGATATCCGTTAGCCCGACAAATGGCATGTTGTCACCTGAAAAAGTGTCTCAAACCATCTCCATCAATTTTGATGCTTCAGGAATGGTACATGGCGATCTTAAGCAAGCTTCACTGAAATTCCATACCATGCCCGATCTGGGCGAAATCAACGTGGAAGCAGCCCTGGGAATCGGACAGCAGAAAATCGATCTGTATCCCGGGTGGAGCGGCATTTCCAGCAATCGCGACATTACCGGCTGGCCCTTGGAAGAAATGCCTGCCACCATTATCGGCGGCAGCATGGAGATCATGATTGGAGCTGACGGGTTTTTCTGGCCATCCCAAAACCTGAACCTTCTCGGCGATTGGAACGCCTACCAAGGCTATAAACTTAAAATGGCCGGCGACGGCTACCTGCTGGTGAATGAGCCCGAGCTGGAGGATCAAACCGTTTCGCTCAACGAGGGGTTATCCTATTTTCCTGTGCTTGCCTCCGAACCCGTTGCAGCCATGATAGTTTTTGAACACCTTATAGCCGAAGGCCTACTGGAATTTGCTTTCGATATTTACACCGGACAGGTCCTCTGGCCTGCAGGAGGTTTGGTTCCTCCAAATCCCAATCCTTTTATCCTGGATGTTTTATATCCCGGAGTTGGATACTTAATTAGAATGAATGCACCGGCAGTTTTAGATTTTAGCATTGCTGAATATCTTCCGAATTCCATCAGGTATATCCCGAAGCTGGGAATTGAAAACCCATGGAATAAAATTACAAATACCGGTCAAAGCCATATAATATCCGTTCAGGCCACTTCCATCGAAAATCTGCATTATGACGACATCATCGGGATATTTAATTCCGACGGTATTTGTTGCGGAATAACTGTATACCGCAATGATGAATACCCCATTCCTTTAGCGGTTTACGGAACGGATGAAACCACACCGGATACCGATGGAATGAGCGAAATGGAAAAAATGCAGTTCAGGATTTTCAGGAACGGCGAGGAATTGATGGCAGAAGCAGTATTCGACGCCCAGATGCCCGAACACGATGGATTATATGTTCATAACGGCCTGTCTTCAATTGTGAATTTCGAAATCGAAAGTTTCGGCATATGCAACCAGGCAGACCGTATTTCGATCTACCCCAATCCTGCCACCGGCAAATTCAGGGTAAGCCTCACATCCGGTGAGGAGGTCAGAATGGATATATTAAACAGTGACGGACAGTATATTATGACACTGCATTTTTCAGGAGAAACGGATATAGATTTGAACCAATATCCGGCAGGTATTTATATAGTTAGATTTTCATCGCCAAAGTACACTGCCGTTAAAAAGCTAATTATCAATCAATAGCTTACTTTTTACCAAGAAAGAAAAAGGCCTGCCGGTTAATAATCGCAGGCTTTTTTTATTGATTTTCTTTTCGCAATTTTTTTAATCAATCCTCATGAAATTCACTTGTGTCGCCTATTTAAAGTTAATGTTTGTTAATAACCCTGCAATTATACAAAAAGTACATGCCTCTAAAATCAACAGATATTAACCTTTTTATCATTGATTTTCACTATTGACAAGGTATTGACTGAAAATATTTTTATTTTTGATTTTGAAATTGTGGATTAATTGAGTATTATTGCAGATAGTTTTTAAGGAGATCATGCATTGATTTTATTTATCAAAACATCTTTTTATAAACAAGGAAAAGGAAAATATAAATATTTTATTCATTAAAAACTGAAATCATATGAAGACCTTTACCAAGTTTTGTTTTTTGGCTTTGATGATGGCCTTCTCATCATCTTTGATTGCACAGCAATCAGCCATTTCCCAAACAGGAACAACCCAAATCGACAAAATGGAGTTAATTCAGCAGCAGCATGGGCCAACCATTTCTGTTGCCAAAGCTATGGAAGGTACGCGCGCCACAGGTGATGACTGTAGCGATCCTATTTTGATCACTGTAAACGACCCGAATGCCGATCTTCCGTATTCCGCACTGAATCAAACCACAACCGGTCGTGGAAATACCTATGATAATACCTGCCTCAACGATTTTGACGGCGGTGAGGACATAGTCTACGAACTGGTTCTGGGTGCCGAGGCAACATTGAATTTTGAAATCGATCCTAAAGGTACGCTTTACAGCGGGTTTGCCCTTTCGGAAAGCTGCGGCTGGAACGGTACATGTATGGCAATCAGTACTGATACCTACGGCACAGGTGCTGCGCACGGTTTTACCATTGCCCTTGATGCAGGAACTTATTACATTATTGTGGATACCTGGCCAAATCCTACTTCCATCCCGGATTTCGATCTGACTATTACGCAAACCACTGCAGTACCCAATGATGACTGTGCCAATGCCACACCCATCGATGAGGTGATGAATTATCCCTTCAATACCGAACAGGCCACAAACGGCGGAGGCCTCACAGGTGGAGCAAACATATGGTTTGCATATACAGCAACGGTTTCAGGAAATGTTGTTTTCGATCTTTGTGCTTCTGATTATGATACACAATTGGGTTTGTGGAATTCCTGCGGCGGATCGGTATTGGCATCCAATGATGATGCCTGTGGATACGAAGGTTTGCAAAGCAAAACTCAATACGCTGTTACTGCAGGAACAACATATTATATCGAAATCGGAGGATTTGCGGGAGCCTCAGGAGATGGCATATTGTCAATCTATGAAGAAACGACCTGCGATCTCACCTGTCCGGGATCGGGAATAGCAGAAAATGAACCCTGTGGTGACGATATCAACGGTGGATGCAATATGGACACCCCGGCATTTACATCGGTTTCTTCAGGAGATCTTGTCTGTGGTAACCTCTGGAACGAAGGCGGAGCAAGAGATACCGACTGGTTTGAGCTTGTTGTAACTGATTATGTTGACGTCACTTTGACGGTTCAGGCAGAAGAAGCAGTAGTGATAGGCCTTGTAGGACAAGTTGAACCTGGTGTGCCGGGATGTGATAATTTGACCGGATTCCTCACTGAATACGAAGTCGTTCCGGCATGTATCGAAGGTTTTATTGAAGTGCTGACCCTCGAACCGGGCACCTACTATTTCTTTATTGCTTCGCAGGAGTATTTCGGAAGTGCCTGCCCCGGATTCGACTACCACGCTGAATTTACGACCGAAGCTGTTGCAACAGGTTTTATATCAGGTGAGGTAATTGGAAGCGATGTGGCTACAGGCCTTGAGGATATTCCGGTTACAGCAGGTGATTGGACCACCTATACCAACAGTTCAGGCAATTATGTTATTGAAGTTCCTGTTGGCACCTATGATGTGACAGCAGACGGATATGATTTTGCATATACCACCGAAACAAATTCGGATGTTGTTGTTACAGAAAACAATGTTTCTACCTCCAGCTTTGTACTCGATCCGCTTGAAGCGCCTGAACTCCTGTCTGCAGTGGCAGACATTGAACAGGTAACACTTACCTGGGATCCAATTTCATTACTCAAAGATGGTGTTGATGGTACGGAAACCCTGATGGGACAAATCGAGTCGGATAACGAATATGTTCCGGGATCGACCATGAACCTCGAATTCACCATGACCATTTTTTCTCCGGATTTCGAATGGGCAGAATATGCCGAGATGGTATTCCCGCCCGAATTCGTACCGGTATCGGCATCGGATCTGAATGGTGTTGCTGCCAGCATTAATGGACAGGAAGTTACATGGAACGGCTTTTTCTATACATCTGATTATCCCGCCGAAATTGAATTCTCGGTTGAAGTGGCTATCGACGGCGGCGCCAATGGCCCGATCATGATCGATTACTATGTGGAAGGTGACGGATTCGGCGGCAGTCCTCACTATTTCGAAAGCTTTGTTACGGTTTACGAATCGGGCGGCAGCTATGTTCCCACCTTCAATGTTTACCGTAAACTGGGACCTGCAGGCAATTCGCTTACCTTTATCCCGATCGCTTACGGTGTGGTTGGCAATACCTATGTTGACGAAATTTACCCCGGCGGCGATGAATGGTGTTACAGGGTAACCCAGATTATGCCCGACGGAACGGAATCGCCCATGTCGAACATCCTTTGCGCCACTCCGCTGGTACTCCCGGGATCGACCTGTGAAACGGCACTCGACTACGGTGAAGTAAACGATCCATTGGTTAGCGGAAGCCTTATTCGTGAAGATGATGTAAGGTGGTACGAATTCGATGTGCCCTACACCATGGACATTGCCATCTCGCTTTGCGGATCGGATTTCGATACCTATCTCGAACTTTATGACGCCTGTGAAGGCACATTGCTTGCTGCCAACGACGACTCCGACTATTGTGGTGATGGGTCGGTTCAGTCGGAACTTATTTTTGAACTGTTACCGGGCGGCACCTATTATGTTGCAATTTCAGGTGTGGATGGCGAATTTGGAAATTTCGACCTGCTTATCACTCAAATCCAGGTACTCACCATACGGGAAAACTGGAGCGGCTTCTCCATTTACATGAATCCCATCGGAGATCTAAACATTGCCAACCAACTGGAAGAAGTTGAAGATAACATGATCATCACCATCAGGCAAACACCTTACGGCATCTGGTGGCCACCGCAAAATATCAATACCATCGGTGATATTTCCCCAGAAATTGGTTACAAAGCCAAGATGGATGAACAAGACGAGACCATTATCTATGGTTCGGAAGTTGCCGACAAAACCGTTAACCTCCCGGCCGGCGTTAGTTACCTTCCGGTTAAGGTTACCGCTCCCACGCCTACGTCAGATATAACTGATGCACTGGGCGACGATCTGCTGATCCTGTTCGATATCCATACCAACGAAATCGTATGGCCCGACGGAGGAATCTTCACCCTCAATTTTCTTGTTCCTGATCGTGCATATCTGATCAATATGATCAACCCCTCAAGCTATACCTATCCAATCCCGAGCTCCTCGCCGGCACCGCAAATTGCAAACCCGGATATGCAGAACAGGGCCGGATCGTGGAATGAGGTAGTGAATACAGGCATTACACACTTCATTTCCATTCATCTTGATGCACAATCCAATTTCGACAATGGCGACGTGATCGGAGTTTTCGACAGCGAAGGCACCTGCGTAGGAATGGCTGTTGTGGATCACAATGGCAACCTGCTGCTTGCCGCCAATGGCGATGATGAGCTAACGGATGCAAAAGACGGTTTGGTGGAAGGTGAAAAAATGAGCTATAAGCTGTACAAATCTGCCACCGGCGAAGAAATGGCCCTGGAAGCTACCTACAGCGACCAGATGAATGCTACCGGATTATTTGAAGTGAATGGCACATCGATGATCACCGACCTGAAAGCAGGAAGTACTTCGGTTGACAACAATGCACTTTCATCGCTGAGCATTTATCCCAACCCGTCAACAGGCCTGCTCAAAATCTCCGGCCTGAATGCGGAAGCCGATATGATCGTATCCAACGCACATGGTCAGATCGTTTATCGTGGCCGTGTAAACGGAAACACAGACCTCGACCTCAGCACACAACCAAAAGGCGTTTACTTCATCAAGTTGATGAGTGAGGACGCTACAAAAATAGAAAAGGTTGTTCTTAAATAATTTATGGTTTCAGTGTTTTGTTAAACCTGCCCCACTCCGGGGCAGGTTTTTTTAATTTTGCATTTCTCAACATTCTGTTATGCATTGGTTTTATTCAGAAAAAATCGATAAAGGATTACATGCGTTCGATCCGGAGGAATCCAAACATGCCATCCGGGTTTTGCGACTTAAAAAAGGAGACACAGTAGCGCTTACCAATGGCAGGGGTTCGGTATTTCGGGCGGTGATCACCGATGACAATCCCAAACAATGCCGGATGCAGATTACGGCAGAGGAAAAGCAGGAACAAAGACCTTTCGGAGTACACATTGCGGTAGCGCCTACCAAAAATATTTCCCGCTTCGAATGGTTTCTGGAGAAAGCCACCGAGATCGGCATTGAGGAAATCACACCGTTGGAATGCGAACATTCCGAACGCATCTGGCTCCGTAACGACAGGCTTGAAAAGATCATTATCGCCGCCCTGAAACAATCGCATCAGGCCTGGCTTCCCCGCCTGAACCCGATGAAGGATTTCGCGGAGGTGATTGCCGGCGCCACTGAGGATCAAACATTCATCGCCTATATCGATCCGGAACATCAAACGCTTTTGAAAGATGTTGTTTTGGCCGGTAAAAATGTCCTCGTGCTTATCGGGCCGGAAGGTGATTTCAGCAAGGAAGAAATTGCCGGCGCCATTTCAGCAGGCTTCAAGCCAATAAGTCTGGGAAAAAATCGTTTAAGAACTGAAACGGCTGCGCTGGCAGCCTGCCATACCGTACACCTGATCAATCAGTAATAAAAATGAAAAAGATCGTATTTGCCCTGCTCATCCTGTTCATCACTACTTCTGCCACTCCTCCTGCCGGCAGCGTGCAGATTGCACTGCTTAAATACAGCGGTGGCGGCGACTGGTATGCCAACCCTACTTCACTGCCCAACCTGATTGAATTTTGCAATACAAATCTTCAGACGAGCATCCTTCCCGAACCGGCCACTGTTGAGGTGGGAAACCCGGAAATATTCAACTATCCCTTCATTCATATGACCGGCCATGGCAATGTGGTTTTTTCGGCGCAGGAAGCCAAAAACCTTCGGGAATATCTGCTCGGCGGAGGGTTTCTTCATATCGACGACAATTACGGAATGGATAAATTTGTGAGGCCGCAAATGAAAAAAGTATTTCCCGAACTTGATTTCGTTGAACTTCCCTTCGACCATCCCATTTATCGCCAGAAGTATGTTTTCAGGGACGGGCCGCCAAAAATCCATGAGCACGACGATAAACCTCCACAGGGGTTTGGTTTGATTTACGACGGCCGCCTGGTCTGCTATTATACCTACGAATCCGACCTTGGCGACGGATGGGAAGATCCGGATGTTCACAAGGACTCGCAAGAGACCCGCACAAAAGCCCTGCGAATGGGGGCCAATATTGTTCAGTATGTGTTTACACAGTAACCAGTAACAATAAAATCTCATGAAAAAAATGAAAGTAAAATTCACGGGGCTGATCGCTTTAAGCCTGTTGCTCAGCTTTTCAGCCTGCAAAAAAGATTCTGACGATCCCGAACCCCAGCCTCAGAATAACTATGCAGTGCGTTACAGTCTGGACATCACGGGCGAGTACGACAGCCTGAAGGTGGCATATTACGGGCCGGCATCGGGGTTTGTGGAAGTGGAAAATCCCGGCTCATCCTGGGATATTAATTTGATGGGTTATTCGGCGGGTGATTCGATAGCGCTGAAATTTGAGTTTCACACCAGGCCGTATAAGGAAGTACTTTACCAGTACTCGATTGATGTTCACCAACAAGATAACGATTACATTCAGAATTACAACGACTCTCAAAACATTTCTCCTGCCGACACGGCCTTACCTATAACTGTAACCCGGAGTCATATAATTGGTGAATAGCCCGATCTACTATTGGCTGTTGCGATATTCCTCCAGCCGCTTTTGCTCCTTACGCACCTGAGCGAGCAACTTTTTCAGGTTTTCGTGATTTTTATACATCGTCTGCGCCAGCTTCATGGGCGGGTCGATGGATTCGAACATTTTATCCACTTCTACGGATTTCGATTCCAGCGTTTGCAAAAGGCTTTCCAGTTCCTGTGTATTCGCGGGCAACTTTCCGCCCTGCGCATTCATCACATTTACGTACCTGTTGTAATCCTGTACCACTTCGTTGAACATATCCACGGCATGATTGTGCAGATCGATCTGCCGGTTGGCAAGGTATACGCGGTGCTGGCGGTTAAGAAATGAATAATATCCCCGAACCATGGTGTTGGCAATGCCCAGCTTTTCCACCCGGTCCATGGCTTCGGGCAATTGCTCCTCCTCATTCATTTCCAGGTAGCGCCGCATTTCAGTACGGTAATCGACAAAAACTGTACTGTCGGAAGGTTTACCCCGTTTGAATTCCTCATGTCCCACCGGATATTCGGTAAACTGAAACAGCAGGTCGAACGGCATGTGGCTCCGGATGATCCGTTCCGGTTCCATCATGAAATATTCTTCGGTAAAATGCTTGTGATAAGTCGATCCGTACAGATATCCCGCACCCCAGGTGGGATCGAACAGGTACCATACAGAATCCAGTTGCAGGGCATTCCAGGTATGGGGCACCTTCATGATCTTTCCGTCCTGCTTGGTATAGCCATACACTAATACCGAAGTTAAACCCGACTCCGTGGCCAGCGCATGAAACAATTCAGCATAATGCTGGCAAACGCCTTTTCGCTTTTCCAAAGCTTCACTGATCACATCCACTTTCTTCGCGCCCATTTCCACATTCTCCGCTACTGCATAGTCATAAGAAATGTTATGTGCAATCCAGTGATAAATAGCATATGCCTTCGCCTGTTTGCTGTTCAGATCAGATGTTAGCAGCGCCGCGAGTTCGGGTACCTGGCCTTTGAAATTGCCGGGAACGTGTCCTGATGCTTCCGCAGCCTTTTTCTTTTCGGCAGCAGAAATCTGACCATAGCTTTCAGCGACAAACAGCGTGAAAATCGCAACTGTAACAACAAAAAAATTGATGGTTCGTATCATAGATTCAAAACGTTGTTTTTCAGAAAACTGGTATGTGAATGCTTCAATCTCTGCCAATAAACATTATTTCAGGGCTGAAACCTTTCGCTGAATTGATTGTTTGAAATGAAAATCTTAACCTCAACAATTAACAACCATATTCTTTGTTTTTGAAATTCAGAAAACCACATATCAGCCCTGGAGCCAGAAAGATTATTAAACATGTTTTGATCTGGGGAGGAAGTCTTCTCGGACTCATGCTTTTACTTTCTGCCGGATTTTACTTTTCCGTTCGATCAGGATTTTTCGGAGAACTGCCGGATGAGCGCGGTCTAAAAAAAATACAACAAAACAATGCATCGGTAATTTTTTCTTCCGATGGCAAAATGCTTGGATTGTACTATCACACAAACCGCACCAATGCCAGAATTGAAGAGGTGCCGCAAACGTTTATCGATGCCTTGATTGCGACTGAGGACGTGCGCTTTTACGAGCATCAGGGTTTTGATTCGCGTTCCTTCTTCAGGGTATTGATCAAATCAATCCTGTTAGGCGACGAAGATGCAGGTGGCGGTAGCACCATCAGCCAACAACTTGCAAAAAACCTTTATCCGCGAACAGAAACAGGATTGTTCCACTTGCTTATCGCCAAAACAAAGGAAATCATTATTGCCACACGACTCGAAGAAATTTATTCCAAGGAAATGATCCTGGAATTGTACCTGAATACCGTTCCGTTCGGAGAAAACACATATGGCATCGAAACCGCCGCCCGCACCTACTTCGGCAAAAAGCCTGCGGAACTCGAGATTCAGGAATCGACCATGATGGTCGGGCTGCTGAAAGCCAACACCGGCTATAATCCGCGCATCAACCCGAAGGCCGCACGAGACCGGCGAAACACCGTCATAGGTCAGATGGTTAAATACGGATA
>JBKHBQ010000042.1:0-20285 GCA_046542305.1 Bacteroidales bacterium | reverse complement strand
GCGCCATTTTTTCTTCGGTAAGCGGAAGGTACTGCAGGTAAAACTCGCGTTTTTTCGGATCGGTCACCACAACGGCAGTGCTGTCGCTGCCAAGCGAATCTGCAGCAGCCAGTTCGTCTTCAACTTCATCGCCGAATTCCGGGATGATCTGTTTATTGCTGAGCCGCCAGAGGTCTTCCAGTTTCCTGCGGCCCCATTTTTTCTGAAATTCGGTATAGCCGAAACTTACGGCCGAAGGATTGTAAAAATACCATCCCCCGGATTGCTGGATATCACGGTTTTGTTGTCTGTTGGTTTGTTCGAGCATCGACAGGGTGCGTTGTCTTTCGCGTTCTTCTTCTGCAAGCCGGGCCTCTTCTTCTGCAATTTTTTTGATGAGTTCATCAATGATCGCATTGCGTTCCGTTTCAGGCATCTGGGCCAACGACTGAAGGCTGTCCTGAACCTGGATGGTTTGCAGGTTGGTGATGAGTTCGGTAAGCACGGAAGTTTTTTTGGTTAGCTCCTCGTAGTTTGGGAATTCAGGCGGCAGAAACTGCATGGCCGTGTCGTAATAGGCCTGTGCCCGCGAGTAATCAGAATGGGTAAAATAGATGTCGGCCAGCCTGAGCGAGGAGATGGATTTCTGAAAATCGTTGTCCATACTGGATGCAACCGATAAAGTCAGGTATTCAATGCTTTGGTCTTCCTGCTTATCCTTCAGGTAAATTTCGGCCAGTGCAAAATAGATTTGATCCCTGTATTCCTCGTTTTTGGAATCCTTCAGCATTTTGTTTAGTTCCTTCACAATGGCGCTCCGGTTGCTCGATTTGGCATCGTATGTCTTGGCAAGATTAATCCGGGCATTGAATGCCATTTCATAGGGCGGGTTTTTGCGGATCACCTGGTTGTATAATTTGGCGGCAGCCTGCAGGTCGCCCAATTCCTGATAAATCTGTGCAAGAATAAAACGCAGGCGGTTAAGATCTTTTTTTCTGCGGTTCAATTCGATGGCCCTTTGCAGGTATTCGATGGCTTCGGCATATTCCTGCTGAAGGATATGAAAATTAGCATAAATCCTTGTGAAATCCTTTTCAATATCCGAAGGGGCTTCGCCATTTCTGATGCTGCTGTTGAGATTGTCGAGCACCGATTCGGCCTTTTCGAATTCGCCGCTTTGATTATAGGTGCGGGCCAGCCACAATTCAGCTTCAAAACGGCTGTCTTCCTTGCTAAAGCGATTGGTTATAAATTCGAAGGTACGGCGCGCGCTCGAAAATTCTTTCTTGTAAAAATACGCTTTGCCAATAAGCATGTAGCTGTCGTCGATCCAGCGAACCCATTCCTTGCGTTTGAAATACATCGAATGCCGCTGAATGACCTTCGAGGCTTTTTCGATGGCGCGGTCCATGTTGGGATAAATGGATTGCGCGTCCTGCTCGCTACCGTACTTGAATACCGGCAAAACCGTGGTATAATTGTCCTTTACATCTTCCTCGATGGTGCGTACACCTTCCTCAAAACTCTCATTCCCGTTCCAGTACGCATTGTAGTGCGCAGTGAGGTTGTGATACACGCGGCGGGTGAATGAATTTTTCTTGGTGGAGCAAGACGACAGGATGCTGACAAGTAGCACCAGCAAAACCAGACCGGCGCCAGGGTTGAGAAATCGGATGATTTTCTTCGTCGGATTATGTAAACGATTGTTTTTCAAAATGTATCTTCCTGCAAAATGATTATGCTTATCGCGACTGACTTTGCTATGTTTAACTCTGTTACGGCAAAAATATTATTTATGACCTTATTTTAAAGCCGGATTTTTCAACCCTTACAATAATCTCTGCATTTCCCGGTTTTATGCCGAAACTTCGAAGTATTAATTTAATTCCGATATTTGCCGGCAGGCAATGATTATCCTGACCATAGATGCAACAAAAGAAAGGAAAGAAAAAAAAGGGAAAAAACAAGCTGAGGCATAAGTACAAGCTTGTTTTAATGGATGCCCACTCTTATGAGGAGAAATTCTCTTTCAGCCTTTCCCGCTTAAATGTAATCGGTTTTACAGGCACCCTGGCCATTGTGCTGATTGTGGGAACCATCTACCTGATTGCTTTTACCTCGCTGCGCGAGTACATTCCGGGATACACTGATGTGTCGTTGGCGCGTAAAGTGTATGAGCTGCAGCAAAAAGCCGATTCGCTTGAATCGGAATTTCACCGCAATCAGCTTTTTATTGCAAACCTGAAACGGATTATCGGAGGTGAAGAAATGGATCAGGAAATCGAACCGGTAACCGAAAGTATCCTGTACAACATTGATACCATTGAACTGACACACTCCAGAGAGGATTCGCTGCTGCGCGCAGAATACGAAAATCAGAACCGGTTCAGCCTTTATCAGAACCGTACCTATAATTATGTATCGGGCACCCTGGGTAATGTAAATATTTTTCCTCCGCTGCAGGGCATCATTACCCGAAATTTCGATCCTGAGCAGGGGCATTTCGGGATCGATATCGTGGCCAGCCACAACGAAGCCATCAGAGCGGCCCTCGACGGAACGGTGATCTTTTCGGACTGGACCCTGGAAACAGGTTATACCATCGGATTGCAACACCACAACAACCTGATCACCGTGTACAAACATAATTCAAGCCTGCTAAAGCAACAAGGCACTTTTGTAAAAGCCGGCGAAACCATCAGCATTGTGGGCGAATCGGGTGAACTGACCACGGGACCACATCTTCATTTCGAACTGTGGTACAACGGAAACCCGATCGATCCTGAAGAGTTCATTTCTTTCTGAAAAAAGAAATTAATTTTGCCACGCATACAAACTACAGGATTTTGTTAAAAAACATTGCCATACTTGGTTCCACAGGATCGATAGGCACACAGGCGCTGGAAGTGATCAGGCAACACCCGGATCGCTTTCGCCCGGTGGTACTTACCGCACACAACAATGCCGATCTGTTGATCCGCCAGGCGAAAGAGTTCAGGCCGCGTTGTGTGGTGATCGGCTGTAAGGGATCGTACGGCAGGGTGAAAGATGCCCTGGCAGGTAAGAATATTGAAGTATATGCCGGGAAAGAAGATCTGAACGGCATAGCCGGGCATCCTGAGGTGGATACGGCCCTGGTGGCGCTGGTGGGATTTGCAGGAATGAAACCGGTGATAAACGCCCTCGAGGCCGGCAAGAATGTGGCATTGGCAAATAAGGAATCCCTTGTGGTTGCCGGTAACCTGATTACCCGACTGGCTGATGAAAAGAAAGCTGCAATTATTCCGGTAGATTCTGAACATTCAGCCATATTTCAGTGTCTGATGGGCGAACCTCCTGAAAGCATCGAAAAAATTTACCTGACGGCTTCCGGGGGGCCTTTCCTGGGTATGGATGCAGAGTCGCTGAAAAAGGTCACTGTGCAGGAAGCCCTGCGGCATCCCAACTGGGAGATGGGAAAAAAGATCACCATCGATTCGGCCTCCCTGATGAACAAAGGCCTGGAGGTGATCGAGGCAAAATGGCTTTTTAAGCTGCGGCCCGATCAGATCGAGGTAATCATTCATCCGCAGTCGGTCATTCATTCCATTGTACAGTTTGTGGATGGAAGCATGAAAGCGCAAATGGGCCTGCCCGATATGAAAGTGCCTATACAGTACGCACTCTCATGGCCCGGCAGAATAAAATCACCATTCCTGCGTTTCTCGTTTCTTGATTATCCACACCTTACATTTTCTCAGGCAGATCGGAATATTTTTCGTAATCTTGCGCTTGCATTCGAAGCCATGAAACTTGGCGGCAATATGCCCTGCGCGATGAATGCTGCCAACGAGGTGGTGGTCGATGCATTCCTGGAGGAGAAAATCAGGTTCCTTCAAATGCCGGATATCATTGAACAATGTATGGAAAATATTGGTTTTATTGCCGATCCGTCGATCGATGAATACGTTCATACCAATACAGTTACAAAGAGTTACGCAAAAAAATTGCTGGAAAAATTTTAACACAGATTTGAGGATTTTTTAGATGGAAATTTTAATTCAGGTACTTCAGCTTTTGCTAAGTTTGTCTATTTTGGTCATTTTTCATGAATTCGGCCATTTTGTTTCTGCAAAAATTTTTAAAACACGGGTTGAAAAGTTTTACCTTTTTTTCAATCCCTGGTTTTCAATATTTAAATTTAATATTAAAGGTACCGAATACGGATTGGGCTGGTTGCCGCTTGGAGGATATGTAAAGATTTCGGGGATGATCGACGAATCGATGGATCGCGAGCAACTGAAAAAGGCACCCGAGCCATGGGAGTTTCGTTCCAAACCTGCATGGCAGCGGCTCATCATTATGCTGGGCGGTGTACTGGTAAACATCCTCCTGGCTATTGCGATTTATATTGTAATGCTTTCGTATTGGGGCGAGCAATACATTCCTACCTCAGAAGTAAAATATGGAATCACCGTTGATTCACTTGGATACGAAATGGGTTTGCGTCCCGGCGACAAGATCGTTTCCGTAGATCAGCGCCAGGTGGAGGAATTTCATAAAATTCCGGCAGAGATCATTATCGAAGAAGCCCGCACCGTGCAGGTAATCCGTAACGGTGAAATGGTAGATGTAAAAATCCCTCCGGGTTTTCTTAACAAAATGGTGCACCACCGCAGTCCCGATTTCATCGGCATCAGGGTTCCGTTTTATGTTGGAGGTTTCGACAAGGATTCACCTGCAGAGAAAGCAGGGCTTGAGGTTGACGACCAGATTATTGGCATCAATGACGAGCAGGCAATGTATTTCGATGAGTTTCGCGACAAAATCCAGAATTATAAAGGCGAGGAAGTGAGTATATCGCTGGTTCGCAATAATGATACAATACAGAAACAGGTTCAGGTTTCTCCTGAAGGAATGATTGGGGTATTCACAAAACATCCTTCCAATCTTTTCAATTTCAGGGAGAAAAATTATAACCTGATCGAGGCAATTCCTGCTGGTACAGTTAAAGCCTACAAGGGAGTGGAAAATTATTTGAAACAGCTCAGGTTGTTATTTTCTCCGGAAGTTAAAGCGTACGAATCCGTAGGCGGTTTTATAACCATCGGATCGATCTTCCCTTCGCAATGGGACTGGCAGGCTTTCTGGGGATTAACGGCTTTCCTGTCGATTATGCTTGCTATACTAAATATTCTGCCAATACCTGCACTCGATGGCGGACATGTAATGTTTTTACTTTACGAGATCATTGCCAGGCGAAAACCCAGCGACAAATTCCTGGAATATGCACAGATTGTCGGCATGGTCATTTTGTTCGGATTGCTTATATTAGCAAATGGAAACGACATTATGCGGTACGTTTTCAACAGGTAGAAGCTATCTTTTAATTATCTTTGGCGCAGAGTTCCGATAATTACATTTTTGGCAATCAATATTTTATTATGAAAAGCAAAAAGGACAGAAACGTGACTGGTCCGCCGAAAGTACCCTTTGAAATCGACGGGCATATTGCCGGCCATATGATAGATGTGTATCCTGTAGCCATCCTTATTTCTTCGCTCAAAGGAGATGTATTATATGCCAACAGCCAGGCAAGGGCTTTTTTTGGAATTCCTGAACAGCCTGGATCAGGCAGTTTTTCAATTAACGAAATTCATAATCAAAATCCGGCTAAATGGGATGCTGCTTACCGTCAGTTGATAAAAAGCGGGCAATGTAGTTTTGAAGGCAGAAGTAAAAAACATACAGGGGGGAGCATTCAGGTTGAGGTATTTTGCAGGCTTACCATCATCAATGGCGAAGATCATGTAATTACTTACATGCGCGATATCTCAGATCAGAAAATTCTGGAGCAGGAATTTTTTAAGGAGCAGCAAAACCGGCAAACAATTCTCGATGCCATTCCTGCAATGGTATTTGCCAAGGATAAGGAAAACCGCCTTGTTTCGATGAATAAGACCTACTCTGAAGTAACCGGTTTAAAAATCGAAGATGTACTGGGCATGCGTATCGACGATATCATTGATGATACCCGACTGGCCCAAAAATACTGGAAAGACGATCTGGAAGTAATTGAAACAGGCATTCCCAAACGAAATATCGTGGAACCCTTGCTCAACAATCCGAAAAAATGGTTTATCACAGATAAAATTCCTTTAAGGGCCCCCAATGGAGAAATCATCGGGGTAATTGGTTTTTCCATCGACATTACCGAACGAAAACATGCGGAAGACTCGCTGATGAGGAGTGAGAAAAAATTTCGCATGCTATACGATACTTCACCTGAAGGCATTGT
Organism: Bacteroidales bacterium; assembly: GCA_046542305.1. Taxonomy (GTDB): domain Bacteria; phylum Bacteroidota; class Bacteroidia; order Bacteroidales; family 4484-276; genus JBKHBQ01. Next base: position 14,029 of record JBKHBQ010000042.1, on the reverse strand, counting down.
GCTGAGTTCAATGGATGGAAAAATTATTGCAGCCAATAAAGCTTTTCAGGATTTGCTGGGATACACGGCTGAGGAAGTGGAAAATCTGAATCATACAGATATTACACCCGAGAAGTACCATTCGGAAGAAAGATCGTTAATTGAGCAGGCCATGATTACCGACAAGGTTTATGCAACCATGGAAAAGGAGTACATCACCAGCGACAAGAGGTATATTCCGGTGAAAGTTACCGGCTGGGTGATGAAGGATGAGGATGGAAAACCATTGAACATGGGTGCCTATGTGAAGGATCTGACCTATGAACGCAAAGCTGAAGCACTCGAAAAATCCTTGCTTCAAAAGGAAAAAGATCAACTGGAACGTGATCTGGAAACCAAAAACAAAGAACTGAACCTGAAGGTCACCCAATTGATCGAAAAAAATCAGGCTGTAACCACCGTGGTAAAACAGCTTGAAAAACTCATCAAAGAAAAACCCAGTACTTTTGGAGAAGAAATCCAATCTATCATCAACGATCTGAAAAACAACGATAAAGAAGATTTCTGGTCGCAGTTCGAAGTTACTTTCGGGCAGGTTAATCAGTCGTTTTATGACAATCTTTTCAAGGCATATTCCAACCTTACAAATAATGAGAAAAAGCTTTCAGCATTTCTGAAAATGAATCTGTCGACCAAGGACATTTCAACCATCACCCATCAGTCTATCCGTAGCATCGAAATGGCCCGTTCGAGGATGAGGAAGAAATTAAACCTTCCGAGAAGCGAAAATCTGTCGAAATTTTTAAATCAATTCTAATTTTGTGCAATTTTTAGCTGCCTAAAAATGAGTTTTTAAAATATTTTTGAAACACAAAAAATGTTGAAAATAAGCAAGATACGTGGCATTTTCGTAGCTCATGTGAAAAGGCCTGATGAAATGTGTGTAAACTTTGTATAAAAAAAAATAGAAAAAAAGTTTGGTGTAAACCAAATTGCGTTGTATGTTTGCAACGACTAAATCATGGTTGTTTTTTAATAATTGGTTTTAAGGGGTAGTTTGGGAGTTAACCTAAAGCAGGGGGATAAAATCGAAAACTTTTACTCCAGATTTAGCTTCTATCCCCCCGCTCCCAGACTTTTTTAAAAGTCTGGTTTTTTTTTGCCCGCCGTTTTGATTCTTAATTTTTTTCCCACATCTTTGTTCCTCAAGTAAATTACATTACCAAACCAGTCGTGAATAATTATGGATGCAATCAGGTTGTTTGTTATCAGACTTCTGTTCGGAAAGTACAGCTTTGTTTATCAGGAAGAATTCCGATCCCTGGCCAGGTACGGCAAAAGGCGAAGCAATTTTCTGAAACCCTGTTCCAAAGTCGATGCCCTTACACATTATCGTGGCGCCGCCGATTATCTGGAGGCAGTTCCGCGTTTTCATACCGATCAACCCATTGTCTATAATGGTGATGATTTTGGGGTGTCGTTCAGGAAAGTAAAAAGGCAAAAAGGAAAATTTGCCTCTTACGATGTGTCGCGCTATGGTGAAAAACATTATTGGAAAAGGCTTGGCTATCGCCAGCGAATCTTCAATTCCGGGGTTCATTGCATTTATCATTTTTTGGACAATGTGTTCTTTTTCGGAGAGTTCTTTTTCTCGGATGTGCGCAAAGTCGATTCAACCGCAGTGGCCCGTTCGCTCATGAAAAAGTACTGCCATAAAGCGGATGCTCCTTCAGGTAATTTCAGGATATCGGGATCTGATGCTTTTATCTTTTTTCAGGATAACGGAATTAACTTGTCAGTGAAATACATTTCTACCTCCAACGGGGCGATCAATGCAAAACTGGAAGCAATCCTTTCGTTCAAACCACTGGAAGAATCTGCTGAACAAGAGGAAGTCATGCAATTATAGGCCGTGAAACCGGATTTGTTCACAAGGCTAATATTGCCGATTGAGTTGTCGCCGCAATATCCCGGCGGTGATTACGTTTGGATGATATTCTGAGCCGGGGAAGTAGTTTCGGATTTACTGCGGTTGATAGTCAATTTACTTCTTCAGTTTCGTTAAAAAGTATTTTCTTTGTAAAGCCATTTTGAATAAAGCTGTTGTTCGAATGATCAGGAAAATTACGATAATTCTTGTTTTTATTGTTTCCGCCTATTGGTTGCATGGCCAGCAACTACCGCAGTACACCCAGTACATGTTTAACAAGATTGCTTACAACCCGGGCTATGCCGGTGCCGGAAAAGGCATTTGTGTGGGTGGTGTGATCAGACAACAGTGGACCGGCTTTGAAGAAACCGATGACCAGGGAAATACCACCAATGTTGCCCCTGAAACGTATCTGGTGTCGGTGCATTCACCCATCAGGCCCCTGCGGGGCGGACTTGGCCTTACCATTATGCAGGACCAGATCGGCCACCAGCAGGATATTACCGTCAACCTGATGTATGCCTATCAAACCACCTGGGGCCTTGGCGATCTGGGAATTGGTGTTCAGGTGGGTCTTATGAATAAGACGATTGATTTCAGTTCGCTTAAACCGATTGATTCCAATGATCCGATTTTGGCCAGCGGAGAGGAATCCGATATGTATTTTGATGCCGGACTTGGCTTGTATTACCGTGTGCCTGATAATTACTACCTTGGTGTTTCGGTGCTTCAACTATTGCAAACGCAAAAGGAAATTGATGTAAATCAGGATATAATCAGTACCGGCACCACACTGGCCCGGCAGTTCAATATTACGGGGGGATATCAGTTTGGCTTTCCAGGTATGCCGGAAATCGATGTGTTGCCTTCGTTCCTGATCAAAACAGACCTGGCCTCCATGCAGTTCGACCTGTCGACGCTGCTGCGCTATAAAAACCAGTTCTGGGGAGGCCTCAGCTACCGCTACCAGGATGCCGTGGCCCTGATCCTCGGCTTCGAATACAAGGACTTCAACGTCGGATATTCCTACGACATTACCACCTCGGCAATTGGCGGATGGGGCAGCCACGAAATCCGCGTAGGCTACTGCTTCAAGATTGAGGTGGACAAGATCAGGAAAATCTACAGAAATACCCGTTTCCTGTAATTTTTTAAAAGCTTTGCCGTTAACCCAATGTTGTTAAACCAAAAGCACCGCATCAGAAAAAATTTTACGCTCATTATTCTAGGACACTCAATCCGGCTCAAAATGCTTTGTTTCGTACTTTATTTGGTGTACGAAGTGCATGGAAACTGTGATTTTTTATAGTTTTGGCGGCAAGTTTAGCAGCCGATGGTAAGCTGCAAGGCCGTAAATGATTTGGTAAAATTTTTAATGTGCATTATTTCAGCAATTTACGCCTGTAAATGCATGCATTTTTTTTGAATTTCAATTTTATAACTAATTATAATAAAGAATGGGTAATCTCGTTAAACTGTTTGTTAAATCAGCAGTTCGTATGAAAAAACTATTTTTTTTGCTTGTATCGGTTGGCATTTTAGTCAGCTGCCAAAATAGCGGAAATGGCGAGTTGGTTGGAGTGAGTGACCGGCCGAAATTCGCTCAGCCTGATCCTTACGGAATGACGTTTATCCCCCTCGGCACTTTTGTTCAGGGTGTTGGCGAAGAGGATGTTCCTTACTCCCAAATGAACAATCCCAAGCGCGTAACTGTAAGCTCGTTCTATATGGACGAAACCGAAATCACCAACAACGAATACCGTCAATTTGTGTATTGGGTTCGCGATTCTATTGCCCGCTACCTTCTTGGTGAAATTAACCCCGAGGAATACCTGGTCGAAGAAAACCCCGAAACCGGCGAATTGTACGATCCGCCATTCATCAACTGGGAACCCGATATCGAATGGGATGAGGAAGAAACAGCCCTGACTCTTGAGGACATGTTTCTGCCCGAAAACGAGCGCTACTTCAGGAAAAAGGAAATCGACACCCGTAAATTAAGGTATACTTATTATTGGATCGACCTGCAGTCGGCAGCCCGTAAGGATCATTCACAGGACGGCAACCCTGAGGATGCTGCATTTGCCAACAGGCCGCAGGGTATGCAGGACCGATCGGTGTATGTAAATAAAGAAACCATCAACGTGTATCCCGACACCCTCTGTTGGTTGCACGATTTTCCATATAGCTACAACGAACCCCTGGTACAGACTTATTTCTGGCATCCCACTTACGACAACTATCCCGTTGTGGGTGTAAACTGGAACCAGGCACGTGCTTTTTGTGTATGGCGCACCAATTTGTTCAACAGCTACCTGCAGGGCGAAGGCCAGGCCGGGCTGAACGAATTCCGCCTGCCCTCGGAAACCGAATGGGAATGGGCAGCACGTGGCGGATATGAAGCCAACCCCTTCCCGTGGGGCGGACCTTACAGCCGCAATGACATAGGATGTCTCCTGGCCAATTTTAAACCAAACCGCGGAAATTATGTGGACGATGGCGGAACCACACCGGTAGTGGTGGGTCATTATCCTCAAAACAGCTTCGGACTTTACGATATGGCAGGAAACGTGGCGGAATGGACCAGGAGCACCTTCGACAGGTCATCGAATATCTTTACCTGGGATCTCAACCCCGATTATAATTATCTGGCCAAACCCGACGATCCCATTGCCCTGAAACGCAAAGTGGTGCGTGGCGGATCGTGGAAAGATATCGAATACTACCTGCTGGTTTCCACCCGCGATTATGAATATCAGGATACGGCAAAATCGTACATCGGGTTCCGTTGCGTAATGCCTTACCTGGGCCGCTCGAAAGGTGACAATCCTGCCAGAGCTTCCAATGTTTATTAAACCAAAAACGCTAATATCAAATTTTTGAACAGAATACAGAATGAAAGCTGCTGAAGTCAAAAAGAAAAAAAGCCTGATGACCAGGTTTGAAGATGCCCTCGAAAGCCGTTTTTTCAGAAGGTTCATGTCGGTGGCCTACGGGTTGGGCGCTTCCATTGTAATTATCGGTGCACTATTCAAGATCACCCATATTAAAGGCGCCAACGAGGCCTTGTTTATCGGGATGGTTACCGAAGCAATTATCTTTGCCCTGTCGGCATTGCAAAGACCTCACGTGGAGCCGGACTGGAGCAAGGTACATCCTGAGTTTCTCGAAGATTACCACGGTGTACCCGCCGACGAAGGAGTTCTTATTCGCAGGCCCGTGGGCGGCCAATCCAACAAACTCGATGAAATGCTGCAGCAGGCCGACATCAATCAGGATTTGATTGCCAGCTTGGGAACCGGACTGAAAAAGCTCGGCGACAGCGCCAGCAAGCTCAACGAAGTATCGGATGCATCCCTGGCCAGTAAGGAGTTTGTTCAGAATATCCAATCTGCATCCAAATCGGCCCAAAACCTTGGCCAATCATACGATGCCACTGCAAATGCCCTGAAGGATGAACTGTCGGCTTCAACGGACTTCTCTTCGAAAATAAAGGAAGCTTCGCAGGCAGCCACCGGGCTTAAAGAAACCTATGCACAGGCATCGCTGACGCTGAAAGATGATATTGATGCTTCGAAAAAACTTTCCGAAAGCATTCGCCTGGCTTCCGAATCAGCCGGTAAATTGTCGGATAGCTACTTTAAATCATCCGAAAGCATTGCCCGCAACATCCAGGAGCTGCAAAAATCTACCGGAAAAAATACAGCCTTCAACGAACAGCTCGGCAAACTTTCGGACAACCTGGCATCGCTCAATGCTCTGTACGAAATGCAAGTGAAGAGCTCAGCGCAGCAAGCCGAGATTTCTGAAAAGCTTCAGAAAACCATGCAAAAGTTCCTGGGCGACGTTGAAGCATCGGCCGGAAAAACCGTCGAATACCAGAAGCAAATGGATAACCTTACCCAGCGGATGGCATCACTTAACAGCATTTATGGCAACATGTTGTCGGCCATGAATGTAAAGTAACTTTGATCAAACCAAAAATTGAAATAAAACTGAAACAGTAAATGGCTGGATACAAAGAAACTCCGCGTCAGAAGATGATTGCCATGATGTACCTGGTGCTGACGGCTTTGCTGGCTCTGAACGTATCCAAGGAAATGCTGGACGCCTTCATCGTGGTAAACGACAGCGTGGAGCTGACAAACGAGAATTTTTCAGAAAAGCTGGAAGAAACTTACCAGTCGTTCGAAAATAAATACCAGATCAATCAGAACAAGGTAAGGCCTTATTGGGATAAAGCACAGGAAGCACAGCTCCTCTCCAATGAGATGGTGGAATACATCAACCAGATGAAACACGAACTCATTGCGCGAACAGAAGGTATTTCCGTTGATTCTGCAAGAACAGTCGAAGCTTCTGAAATTAAAAATATTGATGATTACGATACGCCCACCAATTATTTTATGGGCGACAGCGAAGACGGTTCCAAAGGTCATGGCATCGAACTAAAAAGAAGGATTGAAGAATACCGGGAGAATATGCTCTCGCTCATCGATCCGGAGGATCGCGACAGAATTAAACTCGGCCTGAATACCGAAGGCGATTATCGCGATGCCGACGGGATGCCGCTAAACTGGATACAGTATAATTTTTACCATTCGATCCTGGCGGCCGACCTCACGATCCTCAACAAGATCATCACCGAAGTGTACAATGCCGAATTCGATATAGTAAACTTCCTGCTGGATGATGTGGATGCTGAAGACTTTAAATATGATCAAATCGATGCCAAGGTGCTGCCCAGGAGCAATTACATTTTTCGCGGCGACCAGTATGAGGCCGAAATTATTATTGCAGCTTACGACACCAAGCAAACCCCGGAAGCATATTTGCAACTGGGCGTGGATTCATTACCTGCAGGGCAGATCTCTTCCGCCCGTCCTATCGAAGGCGAACAGGGTAAGGTGAAGGTAACCCTTCCGGCAAACGAACTCGGGCAGAAAAAATTTGCAGGGATCATTCGTGTAAAGAGTGGCCTGGGAGAAGTGAATGAATATTTCTTTAATGATGAATATTTCGTGGCTGAACCTTCACTTACGGTTTCAGCAACTAAGATGAATGTATTTTATGTAGGTGTGGATAATCCGGTGGAAATTTCGGTACCCGGTGTGCCCGAGGAAAGCATAACACCTTCGATTTCCAGTGGAACACTCAAGCGTGCTCCCGATGGAAACTGGACGGTAACAGTGCCGGTTGATCAACAGGAAACGGTGATCAGCGTGAGTGCCACCATCGACGGAGAGACCCGTCAGATGGGTGCAAAAACCTTCAGGGTAAAGAAACTTCCTGATCCGGTGGCACTAATTGCAAATAAGAAGCAAGGGCCCGTGAACCGGAACATTCTGATTGCTGCCGGAGCCATTATTCCGAAGATGCCCGGCGACTTTGAATTCGATCTCGACTACAGGATCAAATCTTTTACCATGACCCTGCAGCGCGGAATGGAAATTTGGTCGCGCGATTCTGATAACAACCGGCTGACCGAGGAAATGATCCGTCAGATCAATACGGCAAACCGGGGGCAGAAAGTTTGGTTTGAAAATATTGTGGCTGTAGGGCCCGACGGAATCGACAGGCCTTTGTCGCCAATCATTCTGACAGTAAATTAATTTAAGAAATCAAAATACAGATTCATATGAGTTACAAGCATTTGCAAATAGTATTCACAACGGTTTTCATGCTGATCAGTGTGATGATCGTAGCCCAGCCGGCCAACCAGGTGCAACTGGTTTCCAATCCGACCGACAGGGCTTACGACCGCGCTCATATCGACGACATGAAACCCATTCCGTATCCATATCTTCGCGAATCTGATGTATTCTGGGAAAAGCGTGTGTGGCGCGTGATCGATTTCCGTGAAAAGATCAATCAATCGCTTTATTTTCCTGAACGCCCCCAGGGCCGTTGGCGCAGCCTGATGCAGGTACTGTGGGATGTGATCCTGAGCGGAGAGGTTACCGCATATTCATACGATCCGAGTACGGATAATTTCGAAGAATTGATCCCGATGACGGCCAACCAGATCGAAAAGGAACTGGCCGATACCCTCTATGTGGAAACGGCCGATCCGAACGATCCTAACCAGGTCATCACCAAAAAGGTGGTCAATCCATTCAATCCGCAGGATGTACAGCGCATGAGGGTGAAGGAAGACTGGATCTTCGACAAGCAGCGATCGGAAATGCAGGTGAGGATCATAGGTATTTGTCCGGTAAGGGAAGACCGCGATCCGCAAACCGGAGAATTTCGTGGATATGAGCCCCTGTTCTGGCTCTATTTTCCTGAAATCCGCCCGTTCCTGGCACGCTATGAGGTGTTCAACCGCCACAACAGCGCCAACCGCCTCTCCTACGATCAGTTGTTCCTGCAGCGCCGTTTCGGCAGCTACATCATTAAAGAGGACAATGTGTTCGACCGCTATATCGGAGATTATGCCACCGGCGTTGACGCGCTGCTCGAAGCCGAAAGGGTGAAGGAGGAAATCCGCGATTTCGAAGGCGAACTCTGGGTATACTAACACCTGAAGGAAAAAAAATTCATAAAGCTCCTTGCCATCCGGCGAGGAGTTTTTGTTTTATATTTGCCTGAAATCAATTCCTGCTGCCTCATGTCGTCGGATTTCCTCAGCACGCCCATCGAATATCTCAAAGGTGTGGGCCCAATACGGGCTGAACTGCTTAAATTGGAACTGGGAATCTTCACCTTCGACGACCTGCTTCACTATTTTCCTTTTCGCTATGTGGACCGCAGCAGGTTTGCCCGCGTAATCGATGTAAACAACGAGCAAACCTTCATCCAACTGAAGGGAAAAATCACCAACCTGCAAACCCTGGGACAGGGAAGAGCAAAGCGGTTGACAGGATATCTCAGGGATGAAACCGGCGCCATCGAACTGGTATGGTTTAAGGGATTGCAATGGGTCCTGAAAAAGATCATTCCAAATGCGGAATACGTGGTTTTTGGAAAACCATCCTATTTCAACGGGAAGTTCAATTTGGCCCATCCCGAAATTGAGTTGGTTGCCGATTTCGAAACGCCGCTCAACGCCACACTGCAGCCTTTCTACAATTCAGGTGAAAAGCTGAAGAACCGCGGGCTCGACAGCCGTGGAATTGCCCGCCTCACCAAAACACTGGTGCTTCAATTGAAGAATCATGTGCCTGAAACACTTTCGGGCGGGATCATGGAAAAATACCGTTTCCTCCCGCGTGAGCAGGCATTCATCAATATTCATCATCCTGAAAATGAAAATCAGCTTCAAAAAGCCCAGGCACGACTGAAGTTTGAAGAATTGTTTTTTATTCAGCTTGCGCTGCTCAAGCAAAAGCATATCAGAACAGCCAGGGTTTACGGGCATGTGTTTTCAACGGTGGGCGAACATTTCAATAATTTCTACAGTCAGTTTCTGCCCTTCGAACTTACAGGTGCACAGAAACGGGTGATTCGCGAGATCAGGGCCGATATGGGATCGGGAAAGCAGATGAACCGGCTGTTGCAGGGAGATGTGGGCAGCGGCAAAACACTGGTGGCATTGATGTGTATGCTTATTGCCATCGACAATGGTTTTCAGGCAACGCTGATGGCACCGACAGAAATTTTGGCCCAGCAGCATTTCGCCACCATCAGCAAATTTTTGAAGGACATGCCACTGAGTATAGCACTGCTGACCGGATCCACCAAAACTCCCGACCGCAAGCGCATGCATCAATCGCTAACCGACGGCGGTTTAAATATCCTCATCGGAACCCATGCCCTGATCGAGGAAACGGTGCAGTTCAAAAACCTGGGTTTTGTGGTGATCGATGAGCAACATCGCTTTGGCGTGGCGCAACGTGCCAGGCTCTGGAAAAAAAATACCAGTCCGCCCCATGTTCTGGTTATGACGGCCACACCCATTCCACGAACGCTTGCCATGACCGTGTACGGCGATCTGGAGGTGTCGGTGATCGATGAGCTTCCGCCCGGGCGAAAACCCATCCAGACTTATCATTATTACGATAGTAAACGAGCGCAACTGTTTAATTTCATGAAGCGGCAGATCGCCGAGGGGCGTCAGGTTTATGTGGTTTATCCGTTGATCCAGGAATCCGAAAAACTCGACTTAAAAGATTTGATGGACGGCTATGAAAGTCTGAGCCGGAGTTTTCCCCTGCCGGATTATGCCATCAGCATTGTGCACGGCAAAATGAAAGCCGAGGAGAAGGAATATGAAATGCAGCGGTTTGTTCGGGGCGAAACGCAGATTATGGTGGCCACCACGGTAATCGAAGTGGGAGTGGATGTGCCGAATGCTTCGGTGATGGTGATCGAAAATGCCGAACGCTTTGGATTGTCGCAGCTACATCAGTTGCGCGGCAGGGTAGGGCGCGGCGCCGATCAGTCGTTCTGTATCCTGATGACCGGTTATAAATTGACGGCCGATGGCCGAAAGCGCATCGAAACGATGGTGAAATCCACTGATGGATTTGAAATTGCCGAAGTGGATATGAAACTCCGCGGCCCCGGCGACATGCACGGAACCCAGCAGAGTGGTGTGCTCGACCTGAAAATCGCCGACATCATACGCGACGAACAGATCCTGAAATTCGCCCGCAATCTTGCCGCCGGAATTCTGGAGGAAGATCCCGGCTTGCAAAAGCCGGAAAATGCCGTCATGGCCGGACGGTTACTTGAGCTTCAAAAATATCATTACGACTGGAGCAGGATCAGTTAAGGAATGATAGCCATCAGGCAACAAGGCGATAGTCGGCGAAAGGATGGATGTGATGGTTGTGATGGTTGTCATGGTTGTGATGGTTGTGATGGTTGTCATGGTTGTGATGGTTGTCATGGTTGTGAATGGTTGTGGTGGTTATGAACGGTTGTTATGGTTGTGATTGTTGTTATGGTTGTGAATGATTGTCATGGTTGTGATTGTTGTCATGGTTGATTGTACCTCATCTCGCGAGGATCTCCTGATCCGTGCGGCTAAATCTGTCCATAGCAGATGATGCGATAGTAATAGGTCCAAAAGCAATTCCCCGCGTCTTACCAATGATTTTATTACATTTGCAACCTTATAATTTAAAGGGAAATGAATGGTTTGGCACCCAATGTTTTATGCTGATCCAGGAATTTTCTCAATCTGTACAGCAAATAATCATAACCATGAAAATATCCTATAACTGGCTGAAGGAGCATGTGATGATCGACCTTGAGCCTGAAAAACTTGCCGAAATTCTCACCAATACCGGCCTCGAAGTAGAAAGCTTTGAAAAAACCGAAACCGTAAGGGGCGGCCTGCATGGCGTGGTGATTGGAAAGGTGCTGACCTGCGAAAAACATCCTGATGCTGATAAACTTAGTGTGACTACCGTGGACATCGGAGGCGGAAATATTTTGCCCATCGTTTGCGGAGCGCCAAATGTGGCGGCAGGTCAAATTGTTCCCGTGGCTACTGTGGGAACAACACTTTATAACAACGATCAGCCTTTCGAGATTAAAAAAGCTAAGATTCGGGGTGAAGTCTCCGAAGGGATGATTTGCGCCGAAGATGAACTGGGACTGGGTGAGTCGCACGAAGGAATTATGGTGCTGCCCGAAGATGTGGAAATCGGCTCATCCGCCCGTGATTATTTTCATGTGGAAGAGGATGTGGTTTTCGAGATCGGCCTCACACCCAATCGTACCGACGCCATGTCGCACGTGGGTGTTGCCCGCGATCTGGTGGCAGCCCTGAATTTTATGAATTCCAATGATCCGCTGTCGGTTTTCACGGTTTGTACGGACAGTTTCAAAGTGGACAACCACGACCTGCCCATTGAGGTGATCGTGGAGGACGGGCAGGCATGCCCAAGGTATTCAGGCGTAACCATGACCGGCGTGGAGGTGAAGGAATCTCCCGAATGGCTGAAAAACAGGCTTCTTGCCATCGGCTTGCGGCCTATCAACAATCTGGTGGATATCAGCAATTACCTGCTGCACGAAACCGGCCAGCCGACACATTTCTTCGATGCCGACAAAATCACGGGGAAAAAAGTGATCATTAAAAAATTGCCGAAAGGCACCAAATTCACCACCCTCGATGAAGTTGAGCGTGAGCTTTCGGGTGAAGATCTGATGATCTGCAACGAAATCGAAGGCATGTGCATAGCCGGTGTGTTTGGCGGCGAAGATTTTGGCGTGACTGAAAACACGAAAAACATCTTTATCGAAAGCGCGTATTTCGATCCGAAAACCATTCGCAAGACCGCCCGCTATCATGGACTGAACACCGATTCGTCGTTCCGGTTCGAGCGCGGCGCCGATCCCAATGCCACCACGTATGTGCTCAGAAGAGCTGCACTGATGATCAGGGAACTGGCCGGCGGCACAGTGTCGTCGGAAGTGGTGGACGTTTATCCCAAACCCATCAGCAAGTGGTCGGTAGAGGTGAAATATAAAAATGTGGACCGCCTCATTGGCAAAACAATCCAGCGCGACCGCATTAAAGACATCCTGATTTGGCTGGGTATGGAGATCATCGCTCAGAACGAAGATGGCCTTACGGTTGAAGTACCTACCTTCAAAAACGATGTCACCCGCGAAGCCGACATCATCGAGGAAATCCTGCGCATTTACGGCTACAACAATGTTGAATTTCCTGACCAGTTAAGGTCGTCCCTGTCATTCATTGAAAAAACCGACCGTGAGCGTGTTCAGAATCTGGTGGCGGATTTCCTTTCGGGGAATGGCTTTGCCGAAATCATGAACAATTCACTTACAAAGGCTTCCCATGCCGAAAAACTGGATTTTCTAAAGCCGGAAGAGGACGTAAAGATCATGAATCCGCTTAGCGCCGATCTGGGCGTGATGCGTCAAAGCCTGATTACCTCCGGATTGGAAAGCATCATTTACAACCTAAACCGCAAAAACCCGGATTTGAAGTTTTATGAATTCGGGAATATCTATTCACTGGATCAATCCAAAACCGGCAGGAAAGATATTCTCTCCAAATACCATGAAGCCACGCACCTTGCGCTTCTTGTTACCGGCAGAGCCAATCGCGAAAGCTGGTATCAGGAAGATCGTGAAGCCGATCTTTATCTCCTGAAATTTTATGTGGAAAATATCCTCAAGCGGCTGAACCTGGACCAGGAAAACTGGGAGGTCACCACCCTTTCGGACAACCTTTATGAAACCGGATTGCTGTTCAGCCATCAGGGGCGCGAGGTGATCCGGCTGGGTCAGATCCATAAAAAAGTCCTGAAAAACTTCGAAATCCGCCAGGCGGTTTATGCAGCGGATATCAACTGGGATATGCTGATGCACCTGATGAAGCATCACCGTGTGGCATACGTGCCTGTGCCAAAGTTCCCTGAAGTTCGCCGCGATCTGGCGCTGGTGGTAGATCAATCGGTGGAATTTGCCGAACTGAAAAAGCTGGCTTTCGACACCGAACGCAATATCCTGAAGGAGGTGAGCCTTTTCGATGTGTACGAAGGCGATAAGATCGGAAATGGAAAAAAATCGTATGCCCTGAGTTTTATCCTGCAGGATGAGCGGAAGACGCTTACCGATAAGGTGATCGACAAAACCATGCACAAAATTCTGAAGACCTTTGAATCGAAGGCAAATGCAACATTAAGATAATCTAATAATATTGGTTATGGAAAACAAACATTCAGTCAGTCCTGCCGGGGAAAAATTTACCCTGCCTGCAGCAGAGGAATATGAAGGAGAATTTCAACGGATTGAGCGGCTGGTTAAGGATGCCCGCAGCAAAGGGCAGGAAATCGTCGTGGTGATGGGTGTTGGCTTTGTAGGTGCCGTAATGGCGGCCATCGTGGCCGATACAAAGAACGAACACGGAAATAACTCCAAATTCGTGATCGGTTGCCAGCGGCCCAGCGTGCGCAGCTTTTGGAAAATTCCGTTGCTCAACCGCGGCGAATCACCCGTAAAGGCCGAAGATCCTGAGGTGGATGTGTTGATCGGTCGTTGTGTAAATGACAGTAAAACACTTGTAGCAACCTACAACAGCGATGTGCTGAGCCTTGCCGATGTGGTGGTTGTGGATGTGCAGTGCGACTATCAGAAGAAGCAACTGGGAAATATGCAGGATGGCGAGGCCGATATGGCTGCCCTTGAAGCCACCAT
>JBKHBQ010000329.1:0-3832 GCA_046542305.1 Bacteroidales bacterium | reverse complement strand
CCGAAGGCAGTCCGATGTGTATAAGCCGGTAATCGGCGGTGCGCTGCCTGAACCATTTCTCCGTGGCATGATCGCGGTCGAAATACCGGCCCTGAACAATTTTCAGGATTTCCCTTACCTCGTGACGGCTGCCATTCGCATCCTCATAAATTTCTGCGCCGTTTATCCATTGGTCAGGTCCGTTATCGGGAATGTAGGAAATCAGGTTTCCCTTAACGAAGCCGGGTTTGGTTTTCAGCGCATGCACCCACAGCGGCACCGAATAATTGTAGCTGATGGCATGATCTTGCATTAAGAAACCCATTTTTCTGAAATCCAGTTCGGTGGGCGACGACACAAGCAGTTCGAACGGAAGCAGGCACAACAGATGATCGGGGAAGATGATAAGCTCCTTGTTTTTGAGCAGATGCTTAGCCGGACTGATGAGCGCATTGTGCAACGGGAAGGCCAGTTTATTAAAATCGATGGCCGCATCCACTCTGGTTGTCGATGGGTGGAAATCGCTGATTTGTTCAAAAAACTGTAAAACCATCTGATCGATCTGCTGTGCAGTACCGATGTGGAATAGCCTGATCGCAATCCGGTCGAGATAAAAAAGGTAATACTGGCTGCCCACAACGACATAGTTTAAGATGGCCGCAGCCGGGGGAAGGATTTTGCGGATTTCATGAACGGGATATATTTTTTGACCGTATTTGATTTCATAATATTTGGGGTAAAAAACTTCAATGATGCGTTTAAGCTTTACCATTTCCATTTGAAGTTCCTGTTTTTTACTCAGCAACAGCATCGAACCGGCATCATCTTTTTCAGCTATATCCGAATTCACGTCGCGGATGGCTCCGATCAGTTCCTGTTCACGACGAAGCAGCGAGTCGGGGATATTTAAAAAGCCTTCATGCATTACCTCCGAAAAAGCTTCGCGAATTTCTGCAGCCTGTTTTAATGCAGTAAGTTGAAACAACTGCTCCAGCAACTCTATATCCCCTGATGCAACATAAGCCTCTATTCCCATTTGCAGTTCGTTTGCAATGGAATCAGCAAACAAATGGCCCGGATAAAGCACGGAAACGCGCTCCTGGCCGGCCGAATTAATCACCGAACAAGCCGCAATGAGTATTATGAAAATCCATTTACTGATGATCCCCCTTTGCCTCATCATAAAAAATCTGGCTGACATCTTGAGTGCGCAAGATAGCATAATGATTGTAAAGGTAAGCTTTTTTGTTCAGGAATATTAAGGATTTGTTAATTTGGCTGTTGTTAAAGGCCCTGTTATTAAATAATTGTAACTTTGAACAATCTTCCAATCATATCGGATATGAAGACTGTTTACATTATAAGACATGCCAAATCGTCCTGGGATTTTCCGCATCTGAGCGATCACGAGCGGCCACTCCTTGAAAAAGGAAAGAAGCGTACCAGGCTGATAAACGAATACCTGATCAGGCATCACATCCAGGTGGACCTGATCATCACCAGCCACGCCGTAAGGGCTTACGAAACGGCAAAAATCATTGCCCGTGCCATCGGCTATCCACCCGAAAGCATTCGCGTTGACCGCATGATCTATCATGCAAACGCCGAACGGATGACGGATCAGTTTTACGACCTGCCCGACTCGGTGAACTCCATTATGCTGGTAGGGCATAATCCAACATTCACCAACTTTGCCAATATGTTTCTCGATAAAAAAATCGACTGGCTGCCCACCTCGGCTGTGGTTTGTGTAGATTTTTTTACGGATAAATGGGTAGAAGTCCCGGCGGCAAAACATAAAACAAAATTTGTAGTTACTCCTAAGGAAATCAAAAAATCTAAAAAGAACTAAGCAGAAGGTATGGGTAAAAAGCCGAAGGATTATATGATCAACCGGGAGATCAGTTGGCTGCATTTCAACGAAAGGGTGTTGCAGGAAGCGCGTGATGAGCGGACTCCGCTGATTGAGCGGCTGAAGTTTCTGGGGATTTTTTCCAATAACAGGGACGAATTTTTCAGGGTGCGGGTGGCTACGCTTACGCGAATGCTCAATGTGGAGAAACTCGATTATAAAATCAAATTTTCGCCGCGTGAGGTGCTTAATCAGATTTTCGATATTGTGGCCGAGCAGGAAAAAACCTTCACCAAAACCTATGAGGAGATCGTGGAAAAGCTTTCGGAACATCATATCCACATTATCCATGAAGACGAACTTACGGAAGACCAGGGGGTTTATGTTACTAAATATTTTTACAACCACGTGCGTCCGCTGCTTTTTCCCATTATGCTCGACAACCTGAGGGATACCACCAGCCTCGAAGACCGTTCGATTTACCTTGCCGTTCACCTCACTTCAAGTCAGGATCAGGAAAAAGAAGATTATGCAATCGTTAAGGTTCCTACGCCCACCTTATCACGATTTCTGATCCTTCCGAAGAACAACGGCCATACCTACATCATTCTGCTCGACGATGTAATTAGGTATGGCCTTAAGTACATTTTTTCCATTTTCGGATACGATACCTTTAATGCATACACTATAAAGATCACCCGCGATGCCGAACTGGATATCGATAACGATGTACAGAAAAGCTTTCTGGAGATCATGGCCGAAAGCATCAAGCAGCGCGAACGCGGATATCCCATCCGCTTTGTTTACGACAATTCCATTCCGCCCTCCTTCCTGAGAAAGATCAAGGAAAAACTGCACCTTTCCGAAGACGACCATCAGCGTGGCGGCGGTCGTTATCACAATTTCAAAGATTTTATGGGATTCCCCAAGGTGGGCGATAAGAGTCTGGTTTATCCGCCATCGCCGCCGCTGCCCCACAAGGATCTGCCGCTCAACAGCAGTTTGTTCGATGTTATCCGTAACAAGGACATCATGCTTCACTACCCATATCAGTCCTTCCAGTACATCGTGGACCTGTTGCGTGAAGCATCGGTTGATCCCAATGTGCGTTCCATCAAAATGACTTTCTACCGGGCCGCCAGCAAATCCAGCGTGATGAATGCGCTGATAAACGCTGCCCGCAACGGAAAATCGGTGACGGTGTTCATGGAGTTGCAGGCCCGCTTCGATGAGGAAGCCAACATTTACTGGGCCGAATTACTGCAGAAAAACGGCGTAAAAATCCTGCCGACCATTCCCGGGTTGAAGGTGCACAGCAAGCTGATCCTCATTCGCCGCAAGGAAAACCAGCACAATGTTTATTATGCCAATATCAGTACCGGTAATTTCAATGAGTCTACAGCCCAGGTTTACGCCGACGACAGCCTGCTCACGGCCAATCAGGTGATCGCAAATGACGTGTACAAGGTTTTTCAACTCTTTGAATCGAGGTATTTTATTCCCAAATTCAAGGAGCTGATCGTGTCGCCTTTTAACATGCGCGATTTCTTTCTTGGCAAGATCAACCGTGAGATACATAATGCCTTAGCAGGCAAGGAGGCATGGATGATCATCAAACTCAACAGCCTGGTGGATAAAAAGATTACCCGCAAGCTATATGAGGCAAGTAAAGCCGGGGTGAAGATCAGGATCATCGTGAGGGGGATATGTGTGTTGATTCCGGGTTTGAAAGGCATCAGCGAAAATATCGAAGCCTTCAGCATTGTGGATAAATTCCTGGAGCATTCAAGGGTGTTTATTTTCAACAACGACGGGCATCATGAGTATTACATCACGTCGGCCGACTGGATGCAGCGAAATTTCGACCACCGCATCGAAGTGGCCACCCCGGTGTACGATCCGCAGATCCGCGAAGAACTGTGGACCATGCTGCAGATTCAACTCAGGGATAACACCAAGGCGCGCATCATCAGCGAAGAAGATGTAAATCAATACCGCCAA
>JBKHBQ010000328.1:0-3836 GCA_046542305.1 Bacteroidales bacterium | reverse complement strand
TTATCAAAAAAACTTTATAAATTTATTCCGTAAAGATAATATTCCTTGTAGTATGCTCGAAAATTTGGATCTCGAAACCATCCTTTTTCTGGATATCGAAACGGTTCCCCAATACGCAAATTATGAAGAAGTGCCTGAACCGCTAAGAAAATTCTGGGAAGAAAAATCCAGGCGTTTCACCAAAGCCGAACCGGAGGAAACTCCCGAAAGCCTGTACCGGCGGGCGGGGATATATGCCGAATTCGGGAGAATTGTCTGCATCTCCGTGGGACATCTCCGCGGCGACCATTTCAGGGTTAAATCCTTTTACAGCCACGATGAAAGAGAACTGCTTGAAGGATTCAGCGATTTGCTCAACCGCCACTATTGCAATCCCGGCAGTCTGCTTTGTGCCCACAATGGCAAGGAGTTCGATTTTCCGTATATCTCCCGCAGGCTGCTCATCAACGGATTGCCATTGCCTTCTATTCTGAGGTTGCAGGGGAAAAAACCCTGGGAGGTGCAACATCTCGATACGATGGATCTCTGGCGTTTTGGCGATTATAAAAATTTTACCTCGCTGAAGTTACTGGCGGCGGTGTTCGGGATTCCTTCGCCAAAGGATGATATCGACGGCAGCATGGTGTGGCAGGTGTATTGGGAGGAGAAGAACCTGGAGCGCATCGTGGAATATTGCCAAAAAGATACCCTCACCATTGCCAGACTTTTGCAGAAATACCTCGGCAAACCCATGGTTTCCGATGAAAATGTGATCGTGATCGACGAAAATTCCTGATATGCTTGACATTAACCTGTTAATTGTCTATTTTTGATCCGTGTCAGCGTGAATTCTTTTTCAGGATAAAAAATTACGGCAGAAGTCCGCAGGGATGGAATGTGGTAATATAAAAATCAGCATATGTCAGCCTACAAAAAAATTGCGGACGAGTTCCTGGATAGGGCCGTACTTGCCGGGGCCCTGTTTTATCAGTTCGATCAGCAGCAAACCGACTACATTGTGGAAAAGGTATTCGGGGCCGGTTTCAATAATCGCGTAAAGCTGGCTAAAATGGCGGCCCGCGAAACCGGCATCGGCATCTGGCAGCACAAGGTGATCAAGAATGTGGTGGGCACCCAGCTCGTGTACGAAAGTATCCGGCACGAAAAAACCGTGGGTGTGATCAGCGAGGATCGCAGCTCGGGGATGCTCGAAATTGCGCAGCCGCTGGGTCCCATCTTCGGGATCATTCCGGTAACCAATCCCACTTCCACCATTATGTTTAAGATATTGATCTCGTTGAAATCACGCAATCCCATCATCATCAGCCCGCCGCGGAAAGCACCGGAAAGCTGTGGTGAAACAGTGAAGATTTGTTATGAAGCAGCACTGGAAGCCGGGGCTCCCGAGGATTGCATACAAATTGTTCCGGAAACCAACCGCGAGCTGACGCATGAATTTATGATCCATCCGCGCGTGGCATTGATCCTGGCCACCGGAGGCACAGGGTTGGTACATGCGGCTTACAGTTCAGGAAATCCCGCCCTGGGCGTGGGCCCGGGAAATGTGCCGGTGTTCATCGACCAGAGTGCCGACATTCCTTTTGCCGTCCGAAACATCATCGGCTCAAAAACCTTCGACAACGGCACCATCTGCGCCAGCGAGCAGGCCATCGTGTGCGAAAAATCCATCGCAGGAAAGCTGAAGGATGAGTTTATCAGGCAGCAATGCTATTTCCTTTCCGTAGATGAAACAAAGAAAATTGAGGCTGCCGTTTATAATTACGAAAAGGGCTTAATGAGCGGGGATGTGGTAGGCCAGTCGGTGCAAAGGATTGCCGCCATGGCAGGGATCGATGTGCCCGAAGATACGCGGATCATGATTGCGGAACAGCAGCATGTGGGCAGGGATTATCCGCTTTCGCAGGAAATCCTGGCACCGGTGCTGGCATTTTATGAAGCACCCGATTACGAAAGTGCCATCAAGCTGTGCATCGACCTGAACTACCTGGGCGGGATTGGTCACACCGCAGGAATTTATGCCAACGATGAGGAGCGGATTCTCGAATTTTCACGCATCATGAATGCCGGCAGGATCATGGTTAATACGCCGTCGGTTCAGGGTGCGGTGGGCGGAATTTTCAATTCACTGCCAACCTCTTTGACGCTTGGCTGCGGATCGGGCGGGAAAAACATCACTACCGAAAACGTTTCGGCCCGGCATCTGATCAATGTTCAGCGTGTTTGCCGCAGACGCGAGAACAATAAGTGGTTTGCCTTCGACCAGGAAATTTATCTGGATGAAAATGCAGACAAGGAAAGAATTTTGCAGATGTACCATAAAAACGCGTAAGCATGGTTATATACAGCTACGAAGAAAAGTTGCACAGCCTCACCTGCTCGTTCGAGGGGAAGCTCGATACCCTTTCGAGTGAGAAATTGCAACGGGAGGTGACCAAAACCGTAGAAAAGCATCGAAAGCCGCTGCGGGTGGTTTTCGATTTTGCGGACGTGAGTTTCATCACTTCGGCTTTTGTGCGGGTGTGCGTTACCACCGCCCGGATGACAGGTGCGGAGAATTTTTCGATAGTCAACACCAACCCGCTGATCAAGAAAACATTAAAAATTGCCGGCCTGGACCAGCAGTTGAACGTTACCTGATCATCGCGCGGCAAAAAAAACTGCTGCCGGATTTCAGATCCTGACAGCAGTTCAGCATATGGGAATTATGCCTGCTTTTTAAGCATAAGCTTCTTTTAGATCTTCCAGCCGTTTGGATACGTCATCCCAGTTGATCACATTGAAAAATGCATCCACATAGTCGCCGCGCTTGTTCTGGTATTTCAGATAATACGCGTGTTCCCACACATCCACCACCAGAATGGGAAAGGTAATCCACTGCGACTGGTTCTGATGCTTTTCAGCCTGCAGTACCACCAGCTTGTCGGCGTGGGGCTGATAACCGAGGATTCCCCAGCCTGAGCCTTCCACGGATTTGGATGCCGATTTGTAGAGTTTCACAAACTGGTCGTACGAACCAAAATCCTTGTTGAACTGCCGGTGGAGGGTTGAACTTCTTTTTCCCTGCTTCGGGCCCATGTTGTTCCAAAAGATGGTGTGCAGGAAATGGCCGCTGCCGTGGAAAGCCAGCTCGCGCTCCCAGTGTTTGATCAGGCCGAAGTCGCCGTTATTCAATCCTTCACTGATCACTTTGGTGGCTTTGTTCAGGCCTTCCACATAACCTTTGTGATGAATATCGTGATGCAGCCGCATGGTTTGCGCGTCGATATTTGGTTCGAGTGCATCGTATGCGTAAGGCAGATCGGGCAGGATATACTCGCCTGCATCGTTTACAATGTGATCCATCTTCATGAATTCATCCATACGTGGTGCGGATCCGGCAAACGCAGGAGCGCCCATCATACCTGCAGCGCCAAAGGCTGCGCCTGTTTTCAGGAATGTTCGTTTATTCATTTTTTTCATCAGAATGCGTGTTTTGATTTGCTTTGAAAAATAAAACATCTGTAATAATAAAATGTTTAAATATGTGCAAGATGCCGTGCCGGTGATTTCGTTGGGGTGTTATAATTATTGATACTTGTTTTCGTTTGAGAAATTAAAAGAAATGGCCATGAGTTCCTATATTAAAAAACTGATCGGGCAGGGAGAGCACCAGCGGCAGGATTTTAAGTTCGAAATTTCGGATTCGAAGAAGATTGCCCGTTCGCTGGCGGCTTTTTCCAATACCGAAGGGGGAAAACTCCTGGTAGGGGTAAAGGACAACGGGGCCATTGCCGGGGTGCGGTCCGACGAGGAATTCTATATGGTTCAGGCTGCCGCCGAAATGTACACGCGGCCCG
>JBKHBQ010000327.1:0-3851 GCA_046542305.1 Bacteroidales bacterium | reverse complement strand
TGCTTGTCGCCGCCCTGGGCGTAGGTGCCGCCATCCCACTCGAAGCCGCCGGCGGGAATGATGAACACATCGCAAACAAAATCGTCGTTGGCATCGTGGGTGAGGCTGTTATAATAGAAATTGCCTTCCGAGTCCACATCCAGAACAGGATCGGAGCGGAACTGCCCCGGATCGATCACGCCGGGGAAGGTCCAGGTTTCGCCGCCGTCTTCGGTATATCCGAAGCCGGCCTGCCTGAAATTGCTGCTGATGTTGTCGAACTGCCGCCAGCCGATAATCATGCGATCCGGATTGGTGGGATCGATAGCGATGGAAGGTTCGTTGGCCGCATCGTCGTAAATGTTGTAGCCGTCTTCATCCACGTTTACCTGGGTGGTGAAGAAAATATCGTTGCGCCAGGTGTACGCGGGAGATGTTTCCCGGTTTTGGTGTGCATTGGGTTTAAATGCGTCGTTGACCACTTCGTGGTGCATGTAGCTTTTGTCAGTCTGACCTTTGACTCCCGATACCAGCAGGAGCAACAGGATAAACAATCCTGTAGTTGTGCGAAAGTTGTTCATAATGTTTAGTGCTTGAAGTAAAGTGAAACTTACGTTAACTCAGCCAAAAATATTCATTTATTTTGAATATATGGCTATGTGTCCTTGTTTTTTCAAAAGAATTTATATGGGTATCACTTATTTTCAAACAGGCATATTATTCCCCGCCCGGCTCCACATGCTGCATCAGGAAATGCCTGAGCAGGCCGAACACGTGGCGGGTGGTGTTGGGACCTTCATAGATTCCGTGCGACCGGTTTGGATAGGGCATTACCTGGAAAATCTTGTTATGCTTTACCAGCTCGTTGATAAGCGCCTCGGCATTCTGATAGTGTACGTTGTCGTCGCCGGTGCCGTGTACAACGAGGAGGTCGCCCTCCAGATTCTTTGCATAGGTAATGGGAGAACCTTCGATAAAATCTTCCGGATTTTCGGATTTCAGGCCCATATAACGTTCCTGATAAATGTTGTCGTAGTAAAATTGGTTGCTTACCGGTGCCACCGACATTCCGGCCTCATAAATTTCCGGGTAGCGGAACATCAGGTTCAGGGTCATCGAGCCGCCGCCGCTCCAGCCCCACACTGCCGTGCGCTCCGGATCAACGAAGTCCCACTTCATAATTTCTTTGGCACCCATCGCCTGGTCGCGCGAATTAATCACGCCAATTTTGCGGTAAATGCTTTTGCGCCATTCACGGCCTTTGGGCGCAGGCGTACCCCGGTTGTCGAATGCGATCACCAGGTAACCTTCCTGAGCCATCATGTGATGCCACAGGCTGGCAGCGCCCCACTCGTCGGTGGCGGTTTGCCCCCAGGGTTCGCCGTACACATGAAACAGCACCGGATATTTTATCGAAGGATCGAAATACGGCGGTTTGATCATAAACCCTTCCATCGTTACATTATCCTCCGAGGTGACGGAGAAGAATTCAACGGGCTTCAGCGCCAGTTTGGCGAGGGCGTTCTTAAGTTCCTGATTATCCACCATCGTGCGGACAGTTTTGTGCTTTGGCAGGCTTACCAGTTCTACCACGGTTGGGGTATTGATGTCGCTCCACGAATGAAAGGCATATTTGCCAAGCGGGGCCACGTTGTAGTTGTGTGTGCCGGAGTGTTCCACCGGGGTGATGCGTTCGGCTTCGCTTTTCCCATCCAGCCCGATGCTGAAAAGATAGCGCTGGGTGGGGTTGTCAGGCGAAGCGATGAAATAGGCCACCTTGCTTTTATCGTCGATTTCGGCGATGCTTACCACATCATAATCGCCTTTGGTAACCAGGATCTCTGCGTCGCCGGTTTTGCCGATGAGGTACAGATGCCGCCAGCCGTCCTTTTCGCTGAGCCAGGTAAAATATTTCCCGTTGTCGATCCACATCCAGTCTTCCACCAGGTCTACCCAGGCGTTGTCGGAGTCGGTGTACACGTTCACCGCCAGTCCGCTCACCGGCTTACACAGCCACACCTTGTTGGTATTTTGTTTGCGATTGAGTTGCTGAACCAGGAAGGATTCCGAATCCTCCGCCCAGAGCATGCGCACCAGGTAATGCTGTTTGGGATCGCCCGGAATTTCCATCCAGGTGGTATTGCCGCCTTCGGCAGAAATCACGCCGATACGCGCACTTGAAGGATCCTCGCCCACCTTGGGATACTCCACGGGAATGGTGAACGAATACAGCGAGTCGGTGTTGTTGATCATCAGGAAGTCCTTGATTTCGGAAGCATCGAGTTGCCAATAGGCGATCATTTTCCCGTCGGGGCTCCAGCGGAAACCGTCGCGGCAGAAAAACTCCTCCTCATAGGCCCAGTCGAAGGTGCCGTTGATGATGTCTTCGGTGCCGTCGAAGGTTAGCTGCGTGATTGTTCCCGAAGAAATCTCCTCAACATAAATATTGTGTTTGCTTACATAGGCCACACGCGTATCGTCGGGTGCAAATTTGGCAAACATCAGCGAGGATTCGGGCAGGGATTTGCCCAATTGTTTCAGTTCTTTGCTTTCCCGGTCGAGGACCCAGTAATCGCCTTTGGTGTTGAGCCGCCACACCCGTTTGGTGTTGGTAAAGATCAGGAGTTTTGTTTTGTCGTTCGACCAGGTGTAATTGGCGATATTCAGCGGTGAATCCTGCCCTTCGGGCGTAAGATCGGATGCGGGGATCAGCACCGAGCGGTCGCCGCTTTTGGTTTCATATCTTACAATGTCGTAGCCTCCGTCTGTTTCTTCAGATCTTTCGAGTGTGGTATAAGCTTTGCCATCTTCGATCCATCGCGGCTGATTGAAGTAATCGCCCCTGAAATCCGCCGTGGTAAAAATGCGGTCGATGGTGAGGCGTGCGGAATCCGGTATTTGTTGAATCTGTGCGTGGCTTTGTACAAGAAAAGCGCCAAGCAGGAACACAAGGCTTAAGGAAAATTTTGATTTCATCGGTTACCAGTTTTGTTCGTGTTTGTTTTGAGCTGTAAAATTAAAGTTTTTAAGAATGAAATGTACTTTCCATGAAAATTACAGCAAAAGTGTTACATAATTTATGTAACATTTATTACCTAAATAGTGTTACATAATTACTGTAATTTTTTATTTTTGCTGAAAAAATGATCAAGAAATGAAAGAAGACAATCCGTTCAGCCCGGTTTACGATTCCCGCTATTTTTGCGATCGCAACGAGGAAATCAAGAGATTGCAGACGAATTTTTATAACGGACTGAATACAGTGATACACAGTCTGCGCCGCTTGGGAAAAACTGCATTGATCCGGCATTTATTTCATCAGCTTGAAGCGGAAAATGCCGCAGATACAATTTATGTGGATCTTTTTGCAACAGGTAAAATGCAGGATCTGATCAGCCTGCTGGCAGAAAAAGTGCTTCAAAAGTACCACCGGAAAAACCTGCTTCAGGGAATTCAACAGGTTTTAAAAGGACTTAATCCATCGGTTTCATTCGCGCCGGATGGCACGCCTTTTTTCAATCTTCAACTGAATGAAGCCCAGCATGAATTATCGTTGAGGCAAATTTTCGATTACCTCGAGAATCGTAAAAAGCGGGTTTTTATCGCCTTTGATGAATTTCAGGAAATCGGCACCTATCCTGAGAAAGCCGAAGCTCTGTTAAGAACTCATATTCAGGAATTGCGAAACACCGGATTCATTTTTTCCGGAAGTACCGGACACATAATCCATGAAATGTTTCTCGGGCCCAAGCGGCCGTTTTATCAGCAGGCCGAAGTTTTGGTGCTCGGAAAAATCAACCGAGAAGCATACAGGAGTTTCATCATCGATACCTTTAATAAACACAAAAAGAAGATGGAACCTGAAGCCGTGG
>JBKHBQ010000041.1:0-20503 GCA_046542305.1 Bacteroidales bacterium | reverse complement strand
GATCACCTGTCTAATCTGTGTTTCGCGTGAACCCATTACACATCATACCGTTTATTATATTAGTTTTGAACAAAAGTTTGAAAAAATGTACCAGGTTCAGGCTTACGAGAAATACCACTGGCAGGATTCGGCACAGGAAGCGCTGTCGGAGCGGGAGGTGGAGGTTCCTGCGGAGCTGGTGATTGCCCACAGATTACACATCAGCATCCTTACGGTGATAAGCCACCGCAAAAACAACGTCGAGAAAACCGGGATAAAAAGCCTCTCCGGACCGACGATCTACGCCAATTCGAAAAGATCATTCCGCCCGACTCCATCTATACCATCATTAGTAATTGGGATTGGCAGCATGAAATTTTGTATTTTCAAACGATTGCAGGTTCTTTGGAGGCCTCCTTATCTTGCCGTGAAATTATTTGATAAAATTATAACCGGCACAATGATGAAAAGAATCAGCACAACAATCCTGCTCACAATGCTGGCCATGTTTACATCTACAGCCCAGGAAACTGATACAAACCGAACAATATTCAACTTTGAAGCGTCCTACACCGGCGACCTCGCCGCCAACCTGTCGGGAGGCATAAAAACCGGAACGGCCTACCTGGGCATGGCAAATATATTTCTGGGGGTCGATTTGCAAAGCGCCGGATTGTTGAAGGGAGGCGAAATATTTATCAATGGTGCCAACACCCACGGTGCCAGCCCTACCGAAGAGCTATTCGGCGATGTGCAGGTGGTTTCAAATATTGAAGCAGGCAATCACACCTACATACAGGAACTGTGGTACAAACAATCCATTGGCCGTTTTGAGTTTACGGCGGGCCTGCAGGACCTGAATATCGAATTTGCAGCTTCTGAATACGGGGCGCTATTTATCAACAGTTCATTCGGCATTGCTCCCACGCTTTCGCAAAACTTTGCTGCACCGATATTTCCAATTACAGCCCTGGGTATTACGGCCAAATGGAACATATCTTTTAAATCCACCTGGCAGGCGGCTGTATACGAAGGTACGCCGGTTAGTTTTGAAGACTGTCCGCACAATATATGCTGGAAATTTGATGAAGGTGAGGGAATCCTCGCCGTATCCGAACTGCAGCACCGGCTGGCATTTCAATCGCTGCAGGGCATCTATAAAGCAGGCCTGTTCACCTATCATGATAGCACCGACAGCGACGTCTATGGTTTTTATGCCGTTGCCGACCAGCAAATATGGAAAAGCAGATCCAGGTCAATGGGTTTGTTTTCGCAGGTGGGATATTCGCCTTCAGAAAACGCTTTCACGGATTACTATTTTTCGCTGGGTGCCAGTTATTCGGGTTTGCTGAGCAAAGAAGGAGCCGACATTCTCGGCCTAGCCGTGGCACACGAAAGCTTTAATAAGGAAATGAAAAGCGAAACAGCCGTTGAGCTTTCCTACCAACATCAACTTACGGACAATATTTTTATTCAGCCCGATATCCAATACATCATCAATCCCGCGGGAGGCGAAACCTCCGCAAATCATACGCTGGCCGGCATCATGCGGTTCGGGATCACTTTTTAAAAATCTGCAACACATGAAATCATACAACAAAACATGCTGCTGCAGGCGGCTACATCACACTGCAAAATCAGTCGGGATTTAATAGGCTTCGCCTACTCCAACACCTCATAAATCACCACCGGCTTCACCTTGTTTTTGAGGCTTACTTCCTTTACCTTTTGGCATTTAAACGATTCTTTTGTGAAACATCGCTTCGGGCCAACCGGTCGACCCGGTTTTTTCTGATGATGGAAACACCGCCGCCCCAGCTTCTGATTAACAGATTTCCATTCCGGCCCTGTGTCAATGGATAATTTGTTATCAGGCAATCCCTGGTCCGTGGTGAAATTGATGAAGTGTTCCCCGTCGAACCGGCTCAAACCGCCGCGGGTTGCAAACCATAGCACCCCGGTTTTATCTTCATGAATGTTCCAAACGGTATTGTGCACCAGTCCCTCCCCGGTGGTGTAGTTGGTAAAGGATTTTCCATCAAACCTGTTTAATCCGCCTTCGTAGGTTCCTGCCCAGATGTTGCCTTTGCGGTCTTCGAAAAGACTCACTACACTGTTTTTGATCATTCCCTGCACGGCATTGAATCTAGTGATCGATTCCCCGTCGAACCGGCTAAGTCCATTACCCGAGCCAAACCAAAGGTGACCATTTTTGTCAAATACCATCGCCATTGCGTTGAATCAGTCAGTCCCTGAGTGGTCGAATAGTGGATAAAAGAACCGCTGCCGGATCGTTGCCGGGCGGGCTCAAATTTTGAGATTCCTCCATCCTGTACCCCAAACCACAAGTTGCCTGACGGATCTTCGGCCACTGAAAAAACCGTTTGGAAATGCTCTTTCAGCGGGATGTCCGGATGGTGAGGCCGCGAATGAATATAAACGGACATCTGCTCATCGATCGGAATCGCCAGATGCATTCCGATCGAATAATGAATAACTGTTAACAATCCATCCTGTCCTATTTCAACACGTTCCGCTCAAACAGCACATGCTTCACCTCGTCGGAGGTCATGGGTTTGGCCAGGATGGTCCGGTCTTTATAGAGCAGAAACATGGTGGGGGTGGCATAGATATCGTAAAGCTGCACCACATCGCCCTGCCATTTTTTAAAATCGGCGATGTTGATCCAGTTGTAATTGCCTTCTTTCAGGAAGCTTTGCAGTTCCTCTTCCGAATCGTCGAGTGAGACGGCCACGATTTCCAGCTTGCCGGTATTTTCGGGCAGGTACAGAGTTTCGAGCTTCGGCAGCAATTGCGTACAGTGGGGGCACCAGGTAGCCCAGAACACCAGAAGCGTATATTCCGAACCGATTTCCGATAGCGTCACTTCATTCCCTTGAAGGGAGGTGGCGGTGAAATCGGGTGCTTTTTGCCCCACGGCGAATTTTTTAAGGCTTTCCACCTTCTTTTCCAGTTCGGCTTTGCGTTCGCTGTTCACGCAGGTCTGATCCATGTCGATGTTATCTGCAATGTAAGTGATTACCCGGTCGAAACCATACGATTCGAAACCCGTGATAAGGTAGTCCATCACATATTCGTACACCTGCGGCTCCTCATTGGTTTCGGCCATAATGCGGTTTACCGCCTTAATGAACTCCACCTGCAACTGGTCTTTGCCGAACCGGTTGTTTTGATACAGCGAAAGATACTGCAGGATCTTATTGGAGATTACCTGACTGTAAAGCAGGCTTGTGTCGCTGAAATCGGCACCGTCAAAATAATGCTCCCTCATATAATCGATCTTCTCCATTTCCGAAAGTGTAGCAGGCGGGGCAGGCACATAATCCATCTGCACCAGCCTGGAAACATACAGACCGGCATTGTTCCTGGTGAGGTTTTTTACGTAATCCTGAAGCTCGCTGTTCAACCGTATGTATTTACGCTTCACATCGGTATAAAAAGTATCATCTTCAGGGTAATAGGAAAGCAGCGGATTCAAAAGCTCTAACTTATACTCGGCAAGGTTGCGCTTATTCAGGTATTCGAAATAAAGCCGGTTTTCGCGCGAATCATGAAACTTAAGGCTGTCGATCAGTGCATTGATGTTGCTGGTAAACCGGATGTTTTCGTTGTTATAGATTATGTCCATAAAACCGTTTTGCCCGAACCGGAGCCTGTACATGCCGGTGTAAGCATCTGCGGGGAAAGTATATTCGAAGCGGCCGCTTTCATCCACGGCTACCGAATCGATCACGCCGGTTTCACTGCCGTAAAACCCGTTGATTTTCACATGCATGTCCTTCAATCCGGTTATCTTTCCTTTCAGCGTATGCTCCTGTGCGGAAACTAAAAAAGGGATCAGTAAAACGACTGTAAGCAGATTTATCTTCATTTCAATTTTGCATAATTGGGTTTGAAGTTCAAAAATATAAAAAACTGCGGATTTGCTTCATGATAAACCTGACAGGTTTTGGTTTTAAGAAAAGCATTGAACCCTCAGCATGTCACAGAATCTGTTCAGGCTACCGCTTTACACCGGTTCACTGGTTAAACCACAAAACCGCATCCTGCCTGAGCTTCAAAAGGTAAGCTCTCCCCGGCACGAGCGATTGCAGGGTGTGGACATCTTTTTCGGGCCAAAAAATATGATTGCCCAAAGCTTCCCTGATGATTTCCACCATATCAGGCGGATCGGTGTATATTTCTGAAATTCCCACAGGCATTTCTGAAAGGACCGGCAGCAGGTGCCATCCGGCCGAAAGAAAAATATAACCGGCGCTCTCGGGATAGCCGGTAAGCGTGAAAGAAATGCTGTCGGGTACTTTAATATAATAACCACTCCTCCAGTCCCAATCCGCCAGGGTGGAATTCATATTTCCCGGTTGATAGAACCCGGCAAGGTCCTGCACGATAATAACCGGATCCGCCGGATTATTAAATATCGAATCCATGGAAGACAACACGGGTACCAGGCGGCCTGATACGGCATTCCAGCCCGGGGCAAGGGAAATATCCTGCACCACGGGATCATCATCAAGAATATGTATGCTAAAATCATCAAAATAAAATCCCGAACGGCCGGTTTTCCCATCACTGGTAAATTGAAATCCCAGCAAAACCTCTTTCCCTGTATAGGGCGTCAGGTCCACCCTTTCGTGAATCCAGGAAATATTTGCCCCCCAGTAAACCGGTTTTTCAGGATTGCCGGGCACAAACCGATCATCCGTATACCTGCCCCGGAGGCAGGACCAGTTGCTGCCGCCATCCTCCGAAATCATCATGCTTACAAAATCCTTTCCTCCCAGCAGATCCCAGCGCGCATAAAATTCTGCCCAGGCCGCCGTTTCCCCGGTCAGATCGACGGATTGCAACAACCGGATAAAATCGGTCGCATTTGCGGGATAATGTGTTCCCGGAGCATGTGTAATCGAGGAATCAGGAGAATAAAAATATTCGTGAGCTGCACCCCAGCTTTCGCTCTGCCAGTTTTGCATGGAAGTACACGCATCGAAGAAAATCGTAAGCTCCTCACCAAAATATTTTACCAGCGTATCTGCAGTTGAAAAACTCCCCGAGGTCACGGTAATAACGTACCGGATGCTATCACCGGGCAGGAGACCCGGTTTCAGCAGGTATTGCGCTGAATCCATTTTCATCCCGAACAATTCCAGGTCATTATACATAAAAGTGCCGTCCAGCACTGAAAACACATCATCGAGCATGGAAACAGAAACCTCTACAGGTTTATCCGTCAGGCCTGTCCGGCTTATGCCGAAACGAAGATGACCGGACGAGCGGGAAATGTTTACAGGTTGATGATCCGTGATTTCCACAGCACATCCCGCCAGCCTGGCAGCCATAAGATTTTGATAAAGACTTTCCTGACATTGAGGGATGATTCGTTCGACCGGTGGCCAGAATCCATCTTCTTCCGTTCCGACCTCGGGTGTGAATGAAAAAAATGAAGGCTTGCCTGAATTTTCGCCGTACATCCAGTCGTTGGCATCGCCATTCACAAGATACAACAGTGTACCGGAATTGCCGAACAGATAGTTGTTTTCGCCGGTCAGTTGCTTTCCGTACGCTGCAAAAGCCATGTAATCCGGTGCATAGATATACGAGACATATCCCCATGGGTGAAGCAGAAAACTGCCGTAGGTATGGTAATTCAGGGCGAGCTTGAAATCATGACCCTCGCAAAAGCTTTTAACGGCCTGGGTTTCCGGCTCAGAAAAGGGGGCGGTGCCACGATAGGTATTACTCGCCGGGTTTGGAGAAGATCCGAAATCGTCATGCCCCCATTGATATCCGAAGTTCCGGTTCAGATCCACACCAAAAGTGCCGTTGCCGTTGCTGCGCCTGTTTTTTCTCCATAAGCCGCCGCCATCAGGGTGAACCGACTGATTGTAAAGATAACCGTCAGGATTTACGCAGGGAATAAAATATAGTTCCGTTTCATCCACAATGGCTTTCACCTCCGGATCAACCGGATAGTTTTCCAAAAGGTAGTACATAAAGTAAAGCATTTGCTGCATGGAGCCGGGTTCGCGGGCATGGGTAAGCGCCGTATACAAAACCTCCGGCTCGTCCTCGTTCAGCCCGGGATTATCTGAAATTTTCCACCAGTAAATCGCCCTGCCCTCTATAGACTGTATGCCTGGAATGCTGTCGATGGATGTGATCAGATCCGGATATTGCTGCGACATAGCCTGAAGGTGTTCGAGCATTTCGTCGTAGGTAGAAAATCCTCCCATCGACCCGAGTGAAAACCCTTCGGGAACGGTATACTCCGGATCACTACGAAAAGCATCGGTAATCCGGGCAGCATCTTTCCCCAGGTTTCGATCGCGGTAAAATGCCTCCAGGTCATCAATTGTCACTGAATACCCGATCCTGCTTTCCTGCAACAAGTTAAAATCCCTCGTGTTGATTTCGAGCAGGATGTATTCGCCCGGCGCGATAAAATCGATATGAAGACCTGCCCGTGCCAACTGCCTGATCGTTTCACCGTTATATGGCAGCTTTACCCGCCGATATACCGGATGCTGCGCCAGCACGGAAAAAACCATCATCAAAAAACATAAGCCCGATACGATCCTTTTCATCCTTCCTGTGCGGTATTACCTGAATCATACAAATCTACGATAATTTGGGCTAATTTGAAAATAGACCGCCGACCGTTGTCAGGAATTTTTTACATCGATCAGTTTGGCCAGGATGCTGATGGCGATCTCTTCGGGCGTTTGTGCATTGAAAGGAAGCCCAATGGGCATATCGATCCGATTTATCTGTTCCTCAGTCAATATTTTTTCGTCCAGGTAATGTTTTCTGGCTGTTGCCACTTTTTTGCGGCTCCCGATCATACCCAGGTACCTGAAGGGTTTGACGCCCAGGATACCTGTAAGTTCCTGATCGTAGGCATGTCGGGGTGTGGTTACCACAAAATAGGTGTTGGCATCGGAGGTGTATTCGCGGGCAACGCTGATGTATTCATCGTGAATAACATTCACTGCCTGCCCGCTGAATTTCTCGAGCATCTCAGAACGGTTATCCACCAAGTTGATCCGGAAACCGAAGTTTTCAGCAAATTTTGCCAGTGCGCTGCCCACGTGCCCTGCACCGAATATCACCAGATCTTGTGCGGGAAACACCGGTTCGATATATACTTCCACCGAACCACCGCAATGCATCTCCGCATCGCTGCCGAGGTCGAGCAGAAGCTTTTCAGGAGCCATTTGGCCGGCAATGCGCATGGCTTCTGTTTTCACCTTCTGTTCGATATTGCCTCCGCCAATGGTACCGTAGATTTCGCCGTCGGCAGTTACGATCATTTTCGATCCGGCTTTTCGGGGCGTGGATCCGGAGGTATGAATTACAATAACTAACGAGGCACGCTTGCCGGCGCGCCTGATTTCTTCTAATTTTGCAAATATTTCAGTCATGATTTAAAATATTATCCGGGTGCAGGTCAGAAGCAACAAAATTAAGGATATTCGGGAACATTACACCCTGATGATCGGTGAAATCTATCCTTCAGAAGAGGCAGCATCGATGTTCGACCTACTTCTCGAAAGCCTTTTGGGGATTTCGCGGGTGGAGCGTGCCGCCAATCCGGCACTACGGATTTCAGAATCTGAAATTCTTAAAATCCATTTTGCCGTTAAGGAACTGATAAAGCACAGGCCGGTTCAGTATGTACTTGGTGAAGCGTGGTTTTGCGACCTCAGGCTTTTTGTAGATGAGCGGGTGCTGATTCCCCGTCCCGAAACGGAAGAGCTGGTGGAATGGATCGTGGAAACCTACGGAAACAAACATCCTGCTGCCGTCCTGGATATCGGTACCGGGAGCGGTTGCATCGCGCTAGCCCTTAAAAATGCTTTTCCGGCTGCAGAAGTTTTTGCACTTGACATCAGCCCGGCTGCACTCAATGTGGTACGCATCAATGCAGAACGGACGCAATTGGAGTTGAACCTGGTACAGGCAGATATAACCGATGTTTCAGCGATGTACCAATTGCCGCAATTCGAAGTTATTGTCAGCAATCCGCCCTACGTTACCCATGCTGAAAAATCAGCCATGCGAAAAAATGTGCTGGATTTCGAACCGGGCCAAGCCTTGTTTGTGGAAGATAACGATCCGCTGATCTTTTATCGCGACATCGCGGCACTAGCCAGCCAAAGGCTAAAACCGGATGGCATGTTGTTTTTGGAAATCAACGAACGTTTTGGCAGGCAAACACAGGATCTGCTCAGGCAATCAGGATTTAAACATACACAACTGCGTAAAGATCTGTCCGGCAAAGACCGGATGATCAGGGCGGGATTTTAATCGTATGTCCCCAGCAATTCGCTCATCAAATCCAGGGTAGCCTCATAAATGCCCACGGCATTGCTTTCGCGCGGCCCCGCGACATTCAGCACATGTACGCCATTTTTTTCCAGCCAGTTTCTGAATTGCTGGTAATTTCTGTTGTGCTCAATCTTCCAGACAAATACCGGCTTTTTGTTTTCACGTGCCAGGTCAAAGGTGACTTGTGTGCCTTCGTCCATTTCGTCGAAAACGACGATCAGGGTGCCATCGCTTTCGAGTATATTGAACTGGGTCCGGTTCAACAGATCCGCAGAAAATGTGTCGCTTAACGGATACCGGATATTAATGGTTCCGTCTTCGGCATGGCGCCCCAGCGGGCACCATCCGCCCACCTGAAAATGGTTGGACAGTGCATAATCGAGGGCAGCGCGGTCTACGCCGCTCTGCCCTCCGCTGATGATGGTCAGGTTATTTGGCGATCTCAACGATAAAATCCCTTTGTGATTTAAGCAGATTGATGGAATACAGCAGCAGGTTCTTGGTCTCAGCCAGAATGTCGAGGAACAGCAGGCTGCTGCGTGTGTGCAATTCGCGCTCCTTAATCCGTTTGATCTGATTTTTGCGGATTTCTGCAATCAACTCAAGCAATTCCTGTTGTTTGGCAATGATCTGATCCAGGTCATTATAATTTTTCGTTTGAATCTTGCTGATAATATCGTGGTATAAATTGGCAATTCCATCCCTAACCAGATTCAACTCCCGCACCTGCACCTCATCGAGCCCCTCATGATTGTTGTCGATGTGCTCGAAAGCCGGGTTAGCCATAAAATTAAAACAGTGGGCGATTTCGCGGAGATAATCCACGCTTTGTACATAATAATGCCCGGTATCGATCAGGTCGGCCTGCAGGCGGATCACCGTCTCGTCCACATTATCCTTGATCTTTTTAGTTTTCTTATTATACTTTTTCACGTCTTTGCGCAATTCCTTCAGCAACTGGCGGTTTTCCTCCCCAAGACCCTTGATGAGTTGTTCAAAGAAGCCGGGCACCTTATTCAGTGTTTTAATGGTGTGCGACTGGCAGCGTTCGAACATCTGGGAGGCGCTGGTAATCTCCTCAACGATCTCATGCTCTCGTTCTTCTTCCTTTTTTTCGCTTTCGAGGCTTCTGTGAAGAATATGTGTACGATAAATAAAATATACCGCCACAAGCAGGATAGCAAACATAGCTATGATGCCGCCCCAGTAAATGATATTGGCAATGATAAATGCTACTGTAAAGGCAATAAGTGCCGTGAGGAACCATCCGCCGATCACCGAAAATACACCCTGAATACGATATACTGCGCTGTCGCGGCCCCAGGCCCTGTCGGAAAGTGAAGTACCCATAGCTACCATAAATGTAACATAGGTGGTGGACAGGGGAAGCTTATACGAAGTACCGATCGCGATAAGAATACTGGCTACCACCAGATTTACCGACGCCCTGATCACGTCAAAAGATGCTGCTTCCTTACCCAACTGCTTTCTGTCGACTTTTGGAATCTCAAACCGTTTATCGATTTTTTGACGTACCGACTGGGGAATAATGCTCGAAAATGTCCGGCTGAACCCCATTGAACCACGAACAATCGATCTTGAAATGACAGACGAACCAAATCTTTCGCTACCGCGCCCCTGTCGTGCCAGACTAACCTCGGTTTCCACCACAGATCTGGCTTTTTTGCTGAGCCACAAGGTGATGATCATAATAATTCCTGCAATCAAAAGCAGATAGGTTGGGGTATGTACCGGCTTGATAAGTTCACCCATCAAAAACCTGCTGGCATCAGCACCTTCGGTACCGGCATAGATCTGATAAGACTTTAATCCGGCAAGGGGTACACCAATAAAGTTCACAAGGTCGTTACCGGCAAATGCCATAGCCAGGGCAAAGGTACCTATCAGTACGATTACCTTGGGAATACTTACCTTGAATGCCCAGTTTAACACCTGCAACAGAATGGTCCAGCCGATCAATCCGTAAATAATAATTTCGTGGGTATGCGAAATAATCCAGTCCGACATTTCCTCCGTAATAAAAGAAGCTCCCTTTGCCCCTTTTATCAGCATAAAAAATGTGATGGCTGTAATGGCCAGCCCGCCCCAAAGTGAGCCGAAATATTTCAGGTTCTTTGCATACCGGAAGGTAAACAGTAGCCGCGAGAAATACTGAACCACAGCACCTACTACAAATGCTATAATGACCGACAACAGGATACCCAGGATGATGGCGAGGGCTTTATCGCTGTTGATGTATTTATTGAGGTCAAGCAGGGTTTCGGTAGGTGAAGAAAAGATCATGATCACTGACACGGCAACAGCGGCGCCCAAAAGCTCAAACACGATGGATACCGTTGTTGAGGTAGGCATGGCAAATGTATTGAATAAATCCAGCAGGATGATATCGGTAATCATCACGGCAAGGAAAATAATCATGATGTCCGAAAACGCAAACTGGTCCGGATGAAAAATTCCCTTTCGCGCTACCTCCATCAATCCGCTGGAAAATGTAGCTCCGATGAGCACCCCGAGACTTGCAACGATCATGATCACGCGAAGCGGCGCAATCTTTGATCCGATGGCTGAATTAAGAAAATTTACCGCATCATTTGTGACTCCGACCACCAGGTCGGAAAGGGCAAGAACGATTAACACGATGACGATGATCAGATAGATGTCCATAAGCTTTATTTATCCTTTAGTTTTTGGTTCTTTTTCATTTCAGTGCCTTTTGTGCGCTGCATCGCCTGATTGACGTTATAGGCATAATCGCCGATCTTTTCGGAAATGCTGAGCAGGTCGTTGTAGAAAACCCCTGTTTGATACGGGAATTTTTCACGTTTGATTTCTTCAAGATATGTTTTCCGGAGCTGGCTGCGGATACTGTTGATCTCTTCCTCGATGGCTGCTGCAGTTTCGATATCCACCTCGGGATAGTCCCGGTCGAGGTTCACGTTCATATGTTCCAGGGCTTTTTCGATCAGCCTGAACTCTTTATCCAGATTGTTTCGCAATTCCTGTGTAAACCATGCCTTCGATTCATTTTTCTTGGCAATGGTAAGCGCCATTTGGTAGCACATGTCGGAAATGCTTTCGATGTTGTCGATTATCTTAAGCATCGCCCTTACCCTGCGAATACCTTCCTCGCTCAAATCGTCCTGCGAGATTTTGGTGATGTAGTTTGCGATTTCCACCTCCATTTCGTCAATAATATCTTCGGCTTGCTGGATTTTGTTTAATTTTCTGGTAAATTTCTTTTCATTTTTTTCAACAAGCAGATCCGGGATCATGATGAAAAGTTTCTGCGCCTGCCTTCCCATGTTGGCTATCTCTTTCCTGGCCTGCAGAATGCTGAGTTCAGAAGTGGAGAGCAAACTGGTATCGATAAAACGCAGCGAAAATTCCTCGTGAATACTGCTGCCATTAGGTAAGATCCAATAGCAAAACCTGGAAAACTGCCGGATAAAGATAGTAAATATAAGGGTATTGATAATATTGAATCCTGAATGGAAAATGGATATTCCAATGGGGATTACATTTTGCGGCGCCTGACCGGTATACAGTTCCAGGCCTTGAATAGACCGCTGAATAGCTCCCGCAAAAAATCCAAAAAACAGCAATACCCACACCACCCCCAGCGAGTTGAAAAGAAAATGTGCCAACGCGGTTCTTTTAGCCGATTTGTTGCCCACAATCGCCGCTAAATTTGCAGTGACCGTGGTACCGATGTTTTCGCCGAGCACCATGGCCAGCGCATAACTCAACGATAACCATCCCTGTGTGGCAAGGATCATGGTTAAGGTGATGGTGGCGCTGGACGATTGAAAAATGACGGTGACGAGAATTCCCATCCCGACAAAAAGCAGCACATTGGAAAACCGGTATTCGTTGAGGGACTGAAGCTGCTGGAATAATGGTGAATTCTCGTCGATGGCCGGAATCTGTTGCTTGAAGAAATAAATACCGATAAACAGCAGGGCAAAGCCGATAATGAATTCAGCCCTGGCACGGTTGAGGCTGTTGTAGGAAAATACCAACGGCAACGACAGGGCTATGAGGGGCAGCAGAAAATCATAAAAATTGAATCCGCTGCCAAAACCCAGCAGGCTGATAATCCAGGCGGTGACCGTGGTACCGATATTGGCTCCGAATACCACGCCCAGCGATTCAGTAAACGACACCAGTCCGGCATTCACAAAACTCACCAGCATGACCGTGGTTGCCGACGAGGACTGAATGGCACCTGTCACCAGAACCCCGGCCAATATGCCCCTTCCCGGCTTTGCAGTAATTCTGGCCAGGGCATTCCGCATATTTTTTCCAGCCATCTTCTGCAACGATTCACTCATCACCTTCATCCCGTAAAGGAACAGGCCCAAAGCACCTACCAGTGACAGAATCTGCAATATTACCTTCAAAGCTGCCATCAATCAACTCCTCATGTACAAAAAATTGCTGCAAAGAACCTATTTTTCAGGCATCCAGCAAAATAAAAAGCCCTAAAATTAATAATAATTTAACGTACGCTGAAAGCCGCTTATCTTGCTTTTTTTCAAGAACTTGGAAATCATCAGTTTCTTAATACCAGCAGGATGATGTACATCATGTAAGCAGGTGCCATCAGCATACCTTCAGGGCGGTTGATCATTTTTCTCTTCCTGCAAAAACAAAAAGAAAAACACGAAATTGGCTGCTCCATCACCCCTGCGTTAACATTCAGTGAAAGGCTGAAGAGCAAGGGGCGGATAAGTGAACTGACGATGATAAAGCCGATCAACACCGGCGACATGCACATGCGGCGCCCAACGATCCGGCACCGTCGACCAGCACATGGACGCAGGCCATCAGCAGCACAAAACCGGAAACAAAAAGAACGTAAACCATCGTGAAACACAGAGGTGTTTAATAATTCCGTTCTCCAAAAATCAGGCTGCCCACCCTTACAATGGTGCTGCCCTCTTCGATGGCGATGCGGTAATCGCCCGACATGCCCATCGAGATTTCCTTAAAGGCCGGGTCATCGGGAAAATAATTTTGCTTTATTTGTTCAAAGATCATTTTCAGGCTTTTGAATTCGCGGCGAACCTGCTCCATGTTGTCGGTAAATGTTGCCATGCCCATTACGCCACAAATGCGGATATGTTTCATCCCGGCAAACAGCGGATCTTCCAGAAGTGCCTTGGCTTCCGGCATATCCAGCCCGAATTTGGTTTCTTCTTCGGCAATGTGAAACTGGAGCAGACAATCGATCCGGCGATCTACTTTCCGGGCCTGCATATCTATTTCCTTTAAAAGCTTGAAGCGGTCCACCGATTCGATCATTTCCACAAAAGGCACCAGGAATTTTACCTTGTTTGTTTGCAGATGTCCGATAAAATGCCAGCGAATATCCCCTGGCAGTTGCGGTTGTTTGGAAACCATTTCCTGCGCTTTGTTTTCACCGAAAAGGCGATGACCTTCCGCGTAGGCCTCCATGATATCACCCGGGGGTTTGGTCTTGGAAACGGCAACCAGTTTTACGTGAGCAGGAATTTCCTGTTTTAGCGCTGTCAGATTTTCTTTGATGCCCATGACGGTTTCATTTTTACTGCAAAAGTAACAAGATTTTTGCGGCCGTTTTTTCCCAAAAAAAGCAAAAGCCATCCCCGCCTGGAGATGGCTCAATGCTGTATTGAAAGTTAACCTATTTTCCGGGACAAACTTTTACGACGCTATCCTTGATGTTTTTATTTCCATAGGATTTATCGAAGGCATCGCTGAACTTCTGCGCCAGCATTTGGGCCTGCCTGTCGTAGGCATCCTTGTCTTTCCACGTGTTTCTGGGCCAGAGCATTTCATCGGGCACCCC
Organism: Bacteroidales bacterium; assembly: GCA_046542305.1. GTDB lineage: Bacteria > Bacteroidota > Bacteroidia > Bacteroidales > 4484-276 > JBKHBQ01. The sequence continues at coordinate 6,324 of JBKHBQ010000041.1, read as the reverse complement.
GGGACACGTTTTGGGCACATCGAGGTGGAAGAGTTCATCGCGCTGATATTCCACGTTGTCGAGTTCTCCTGAAAGGACTGCATTCACCATTTTGCGGGTGAGCGGAAGATCGATACGTTCGCCCACGCCATATGCTCCGGCGCTCCAGCCGGTGTTGATGAGGAATACCCTGGTATTATGCTGTTCCATTTTTTCACCAAGCATGCCTGAATATACATCAGGATTGCCGGGCATAAAAGGTTGGCCGAAGAAACGGGAGAAGGTGGCCTGTGGCTCGGTGACTCCAGTTTCGGTACCGGCAAGCTTGCTGGTGTAACCCATCAAAAACCAGAGCATGGCTTCTTCAGGATTGAGGCGCGAAACCGGAGGCAATACACCATAAGCGTCAGCGGTAAGGAAAAGGATTGTTTTTGGGTGGCCCGATATAGATGATTCCTTGATGTTCTTCAGATAAGTCAGCAGGTACGAAGCCCTTGAATTGGGGGTAAACCTGTTGTCGCAATAATCGAATTTGCCGTTGGGATAGATCATGGCATTTTCCACAATGGAGCCATGTTTGGTGTATTCATCCTTGTGCATTACGGCATCGTAAATATCCGGTTCTTTTTCGGGATTGATATCGATCATTTTTGCGTAGCAGCCAAATTCGAAGTTGGCAATGCCATTGTCACCCCAGCCGTGTTCATCGTCGCCGAGCAACGCCCGGGAAGGATCAGCCGAAAGGGTGGTTTTGCTGGTTCCCGAAAGCCCGAGCAGCAACGCTGAATCACCGTTGGGTCCTTCGTTTGCAGAGCAGTGAAGCGGCAAAATGCCTTCGAACGGAAGCAGGTAATTCATAACGGTGAAGAGCATTTTTTTGATACTGCCCATATACGCCGACCCTACAATCACGCCAACGCGGCGATCCATATCCATGGCTACTACCATGTTGGAGGTTTTGCCATTGGGCATTTTGCGCAGGCGGCCTTCATATTTTGCAGGATCCAGTTTGTGATATGGCAGGGCAAGCAGATGATAGCCGTTGCCGTAAAACACGCTCTGTTCGATATCATCGGGCACCGGTCTGAACATATTATCCGTAAACAGCGAATGAAGGGCTTTATCGGTAACCACTTTTACCGGAAGCGCATATTTGCTGTCGGCGCCGATAACACGTTCGGTGACATGCACCTGCGGAACATCCCTGAGGAAATTCAGGGCATCTTCAAAGATCATGTCGAAGGTTTCCGCATCCACCGGGATGTTATTGGGCGATGTCCAGTCGATGGTATCCTGGCTTTCGGCGCGTTTTACCATCACCGTGTCCTTGGGTGAACGCCCTGTGGATTCCGGCGGTGTCCACGTTGCAAGGGCACCCGATTCGGAAACGATGGCTTCTCCGTTGTCTACTGCCATTTTGATGATCTCCGAACGTTCGATATTGTTAAAAACCTTTGTATGTGATTTTACCGCCGCAATAAGCTTTTCCTTTAATGTTGCATTTGAATCCATATCATTCATCTATTTTTCATATGATTAATTAATTTGACGTTCAGGAATAATTATATTGATCTCGTAATGTTTTGGCTAATAATCGATGAGCAAATATCTTAATTTTTATTAATGCTATGTAACTATTTAAATAAAATTAACTGACAGATTCCCTCATGGTTGCCTCTTGCATCCATAGCGGCAATTTCAAGGGGAGGCTGAAACAAAAGCAACTGCCCCTGCCGGGTTCACTTTCCACGCGGATGTTTCCTTTATGCTGTTCCACGAATTCGCGGCACAGGATCAGCCCGAGCCCGCTGCCGCTTTCGTCGCGGGTTCCGCGGGTTGACCGGTGGCCGGGCTGGAACAGGTTGCCAATCCTTTCCTTCTCGATCCCCACGCCGGTATCGCTCACACATATTTCCACATCCTCATCCCCATAGGAAACCGATACGGACACCGTACCATTTTGATCGGTGAACTTGATGGCATTGTCGAAAAGATTTCTGAGAATTGCGGCAAGCATGTCGGGATCGGCATATATAAAACTGTGCTCCGGAATGCGATTGACAAGATCGATGTCTTTTTCATCGGCTGAATTCCTATAGATTTTCAATAGCCGGTTGATCAGGGTGTGGAGTTCGAGCTTGGAAGGCTGAAATTTTAAGGTTCCCCGCTGCGAATACGACCACTGCAACAGGTTTTCGAGCAGCGAATGCCCGTTGCGTGCCGATTGGTTGATGATTTTGGCGTATTCATGAATGATTTGCCCGTCATCTTTGTTCAGTTCGGCAAGCAGCAAGTCCGACAGTCCCACAAGGCTGTTGAAAGGGTTGCGGAGGTCGTGGGCGATAATGGAGAATATTTTATCCTTGGAGGCATTGGAAGCCTGCAACTGTGCCGATTTCTCCTGGATTTCTTCGTTTTTCTGCTGGAGCTCGGCATGGGCCTGCTTCAGGCGGCGGCGTCCGCGATATAACAAAAAACTCAAGCCGGCAAGCGACAAAATGATGAACAATGCCATGACGAAAACGATATTCTGGTTCAGGATCACCTCCTGCTTCAACCGGTTTTGGGTTTTCAGGTATTCGTTTTCATCCTGCATCCGCTTGAGTTCGTATTCCGTTTCAACCTCCATCAGCATTTTTTCTTCTTCAAGGTTTTGCAGGCTGTCGCTTGCCGTCATGTATTTTTCAAGCCATTCGAGTGCAGCATCAGAATTTTTCCTTCCGCGGTTTATCAAATAAAGGCCGTACAATGCCGGTGTGGCTTCGATGGGTTTGAGGCTGTCAGCAATTATGATCATTTCGGTATACACCTTTTCGGCAGATGCCAGATCATTCATTTCGAGATAATGCGATCCCCGGTTGTTAAGCGCGGCATATTTTTCCTCCGCCAGCCCGATCATATCGTAAATCCTGATGGCCGAATCGTTGTAGGCCAGTCCATGATTATTTTTTCCGATATCGAAAAACAGGTTGGAAATGCTGGTGTAATTATTGCCCAGCCAGAAGTAATTATTTGTTTCCTTATTAAGAGCCACCGCCTTGCCAAACAATTCGAGGGCTTTATCATGGTTCTTCAGGGTATGCTCGATAATTGCCATTCCATGATATGCCGAAGACTCGAAATTTTTGTTTCCGGTGATAATGGATTTTTCTGTTGCCAGCCTGAAATACTCCCGCGCGGTTTCATAGTTTTCAAGGTTGATATATAGGTAGCCGAGATTGTTGGCAGTACGTCCTATGCCATGCTGATTCTGATTTGCTTCTTCCACAGCCAGCACTTCATGATAGGTGCGCAATGCTTCCGCCTTTTCGTTCATTTCAACATAAAGAAATGCCAGGTTGTGCAGCACGCCGGTTACTTCGCTTTCGTCGCCAATCTCCGTATATATTTCCTTAGCCTGCTTGAAACAATTGAGCGATTGCTTGTAGTTGAGCTTTTCACGCTCGATCAGTCCAACCAGGTTCAGGGCTTTGGCAAGCTGATACGGTGCATTGGCTGCTGTTGCTATGTTGATGGCATTTCCAAGATGCTTCCTTGCGTTTTCGAAATCCCCGGTGAGGAAATTCAGGGCGCCGATATTTCGTTCGGCAAATGCCAGATTTTCCTGCTGATCGAACTCACGGCTTAATGCTGCAGCCTCTTTGGCATATTCCATGGCTCTGGCAGGTTCGCTGTACTTCAGTTCCCAGGCCAGCGCATTGAGCAAACCGGCACGGTCGGTTTTATCACTTCCTTCAAGCTGATGTTGAAGACTATCGGCAATGTCGGGGTTTTGTGCATGCAAATTCGCGCCCGCAAAGCACAGCAATAACTGAAGTATAAAAATGTTTTTTTGAAGCGCCATCTCTATCCACATCATGCAGACCAAAGGGCAAAGGTAAGAGAATCTGGCAAATTTAAACCCGGTTGACTCATTTTAGTTTTTTCTCCGACCTCTCAACAAAAAAAAACAGGCCTGAGATACAGACCTGTTTTTTTGTTTGATGAAATAGATGGACTTATTTCTTCTTCTTCTTATCTTTCTTCTTGTCTTTCTTCTTTGCGTCCTTGGCAGCTTTCTTGGCCAATTCCTGTTTCACCTGTGCCTGTGCGGCTGCAAGACGTGCAATTGGCACCCGGTATGGCGAACAGCTCACGTAATCGAAGCCAAGGCTGTGGCAGAATTCAACCGACGAAGGCTCTCCGCCGTGTTCACCGCAAATACCGATCTTGATATTCTTACGGGTTTTGCGGCCCTTTTCAACGGCGATCTCAACAAGTTGGCCTACACCTTCCTGGTCGAGTACCTGGAACGGATCGTACTTGAGAATGTTCTTGTCAAGATAAACCTTGAGGAACTTACCGGCGTCGTCACGCGAATATCCGAAGGTCATCTGCGTAAGGTCGTTGGTTCCGAAGGAGAAGAATTCGGCGGATTGGGCAATCTCATCTGCTGTGAGCGCAGCCCTGGGCACCTCGATCATTGTACCTACCAGAAACTCCACCTCATCGTTGCGTTCGTTGAACACGGTCTTGATGGTATTTCTTACGATCGCTTCCTGCATCTTCATTTCGGCGAGGTTACCGGTAAGCGGGATCATGATCTCGGGCTTGGCAATCACACCACGCTGCTTCAGGTTGAGGGCAGCTTCGATGATGGCACGTGCCTGCATTTCGGAGATTTCAGGATATGTATTTCCGAGGCGGCAACCACGGTGACCCAACATGGGGTTGAATTCCGAAAGGTCTTCCACCTTGGCCTTGATCACCTCTGCGCTTACGCCCATAACATTTGCCATTTCTTCCTGTCCTTTTTCATCATGCGGAACAAACTCGTGCAACGGCGGATCGAGCAGGCGAACCGTTACCGGAAGGTCCTGCATGGCTTCGAATATACCTTCAAAATCCTCACGCTGCATGGGCAGCAGTTTTTCGAGTGCCCTGCGGCGACCGGTTTCGTCATCTGCAAGGATCATTTCGCGCATGGCGATGATGCGTTCGCCTTCGAAAAACATGTGCTCGGTACGGCAGAGACCAATACCTTTTGCACCGAAGTTGCGGGCAACAGTCGAATCCTTGGGAGTATCAGCGTTGGTACGCACCAGCATTTTAGAGAACTTGTCGGCCAGATCCATCAGTTCGCCAAAGTCGCCGCTCAGGTCGGGATCGATGGTTTTAATCTGTCCTTCGTAAACTTCACCGGTGGTTCCGTTCAGCGAAATCCAGTCGCCTTCCTTGTATTTCTTTCCATCAGCTACCATGGTACGTTCCCTGTAGTTGATCTTGATGCTACCTGCACCCGACACACAGCATTTACCCATACCTCGTGCAACAACGGCGGCGTGCGAGGTCATCCCGCCGCGGGCGGTGAGGATACCCTGTGCAGCGTGCATACCTGCAAGATCTTCAGGTGAGGTTTCTATACGAACCAGGATTACCTTGCTGCCTTTCTCGGCCCACTGTTCAGCTTCGTCGGCATGGAACAGCACCTGTCCTGTGGCTGCGCCCGGAGATGCCGGCAGACCTTTCGAAATGACTTTGGCTTCAGCCAGGGCTTTATTATCGAAAACCGGATGGAGCAGTTCATCAAGCCTGCCGGGCTGAATACGAAGCAGCGCTTCACGCTTGTTGATTTTCTTTTCCTTGAGCATGTCCATGGCAATTTTTACCATGGCAGCGCCGGTACGTTTACCGTTACGTGTCTGAAGCAGCCAGAGCTTACCATCCTGAATGGTGAACTCCAGGTCCTGCATATCGGCGTAGTGATTTTCGAGTGACTTCTGAATTTTGAACAGCTCCTTGTACACTGTAGGCATGGCTTCTTCGAGGGAGGGGAAGTCTCTGGCACGGTCCTCCTCTGAAAATTCCTGCAATTTAGCCCAGCGTTTGGAACCTTCGAGGGTGATCTGCTGTGGTGTGCGGATACCGGCCACCACGTCTTCGCCCTGTGCATTAATCAGGTATTCGCCGTTGAAAATATCTTCGCCTGTGGCTGCATCGCGGGTAAAGGCCACACCGGTGGCAGATGTTTGGCCCATGTTGCCGTATACCATAGCCTGTACGTTCACAGCGGTACCCCATTCGGCGGGAATGTTGTTGAGGCGGCGGTACACGATGGCACGCTCGTTCATCCAGCTATCGAAAACGGCCATGATAGATCCCCAGAGCTGATCCCACGGGTCGGTGGGGAAGTCCTTACCGGTTTTATCCTTAATGGCTTTTTTGAAACGGGCCACCATTTCCTTGAGGTCGTCGGTGGTAAGATCGATATCTTTTTCTATCCCTTTTTCTTCTTTAATCTGGTCGATGATCACCTCGAAAGGATCTTCCTCTTCCTTGGACTCGGGCTTGAGGCCGAGCACCACG
>JBKHBQ010000326.1:0-3894 GCA_046542305.1 Bacteroidales bacterium | reverse complement strand
ATTTTCGGCATCGGCCCGGCCATTCTCGTGGATACCGCCGGCATCGACGACACCGGTGAACTCGGGCAGAAGCGCATCGCCAAAACCAAAGCCGTGCTGCGCACCATCGACCTGGCGGTACTGGTGATTGCCGGAAATGATTTCGGAAGTTTCGAGGAAAACCTGATCCGTGAATTCGGGAAATTCGAGGTGCCTTTCATCATCATTCACAACAAAAAAGATATACTGGCGCTCGATCCTGAGCTGGAAGAAAAGCTGAAAAGTGAATATGCGACTTCTGTGATTGATTTTAATGCCACATTTCCCGATAACCTTCCTACCGTGATCGACGCGCTGCGCAGCCATATGCCCGAAACGGCCTACACTGCCAAATCGCTGCTCGGGGATGTGATCAGCCAGGGAGAGGTGGTTTTGCTGGTGACACCCATCGATTCTGAAGCGCCCGAAGGACGGATGATCCTCCCACAAGTGCAGGCCATCCGCGACATCCTCGATAACGATGCCATCTGTGTGGTGCTGAAAGAAAACGAACTCAAAAACTTTATCGGAAAAATGCAGCCCAGACCGGCGCTGGTGGTTACCGACAGCCAGGTGTTCAAATTGGTGGATGAGGCTGTTCCAAAAGATATACCCATCACCAGCTTCAGCATCATGCTGGCCAGGCATAAAGGGGATTTCGAACATTATCTTGATGGCACCCGCAAATTGGGGGATCTCAAAAACGGCGATCGTGTGCTGATCCTGGAATCGTGCACCCATCAGGTTTCCTGCGACGATATCGGCAGGGTGAAAATTCCGGGTTGGCTGCAAAAATCCACAGGCAAACAACTGGAATTCGATGTGGTGGCCGGGCTGAATAACCTGCCCCGCGACATCAGCGAATATGCCATCGTCATCCAGTGCGGCGGATGCGTAATTACCAGAAAGCAGATTATCAACCGGCTCAAACCGGCAGTTGACCAGGGTATTCCGGTTACCAACTACGGGATGGCCATTGCCTGGCTGCATGGGATCTTTGAGCGGTCGGTGGCGGTGTGGAAATAAGATGCGAGGTAATTGTTATTGGTTATTGGGAAAAAGTTATTGGGGAAAGGTTGCTGGAAAAAAGTTATTGGGGAAAGGTTATTGGAAAAAAGTTATTGGAGAAATCATTGGGAGAAAATTAATGCAAACAAATTTTGTAAAAGAAGAAAAAACAATTTTTTTGGATTGGGAATAAAACATCACCAAGGAAAACAGGATTTGGATTTTAAAGCAAATACAAAGGATGATCTGGTGAGGCTCCTTTCGCTAAAGGGCGCTGAACTGGAAGAATTGTATGCACATGCTGCGGCGATAAAACGTGAAGCAGTGGGCAACAAGGTTTATTTCCGCGGGTTGCTGGAGTATTCGAACCGCTGTGCGAAAAATTGCTATTACTGCGGTGTACGGCGCGGCAATCGTGAAATAGCGCGCTATACCATGACTGATGAGGAGGTCCTGCAAGCAGCGGCGCTTGCTGACGAAAAACAATTCGGTTCCATTGTGCTACAGTCGGGCGAGCGCAGCGACAAAGCGTTTACGGAAAAAATCGCCCATCTGTTGCAGGAAATCAAGCATCGATTCGGAGGCAGGTTGCGAGTAACGCTGTCGATGGGCGAACGAAGCGAAGAAACCTTCAGGCTGTGGCGCGAAAGCGGCGCCCATCGTTACCTCCTGCGGATTGAAGCTTCCAATCCTGAATTATATGGCAGGATCCATCCGAACGACCATCTGCACAGTTATGAACGCCGTTTAGAAGCACTGGAGCTGCTCCGGAAAACTGGTTATCAGGTGGGCACCGGGGTGATGATCGGGCTGCCATTTCAATCGCTTGAGGATCTGGCAGGCGATCTGCTTTTCATCAAAAACCAAAACATCGACATGGTAGGCATGGGCCCCTACATCGAACACCATTCCACGCCTTTGTACAAATACCGCGATCAATTGATGCCAAGCGCCGAACGTTTGGAACTGTCGCTGAAAATGGTGGCCATCCTGCGGATTATGATGCCAAACATCAACATGGCTGCCACCACCGCCATGCAAACGCTCCACCCGCAAGGCCGCGAACGCGCCCTGAAAATCGGGGCCAATGTGATCATGCCCAACCTCACGCCGCTTAAATATCGCGAAGGCTACCTGCTTTACGAAAACAAGCCCAACATCCACGAGGAAACCGAAGTGAGCCTGATGAATCTAAAGGCATCCATCGAGAACGCGGGCTGCACCCTGGCAACCGGAGAGTGGGGCGACTCGAAGCATTATCTGAAAAGGACGGGCAATTAATTTTTACTGGTTACCATCGCATTTTGCTATCCGGCATGAACGCTTTTAAAAATATTTTGCAATCCGGCATGAGCAAAATTGTGATCAGGGTTTTTTAAAGAAGTCAATTTCTACATCTTTTTGAATTTTATTCAGCAATCCCGGACCAATTATTTCACCTTTGTGAACCGGGATTACCGTTTGTCTACCGTCATCGTGCTTTAAAATATAATGGCTCCCCCGAATCCTCATGATAACAAATCCATGAGCCAGGAGTTTCTTTATAAGAATTTTTCCGGTGAATTTGGGAGATCTAATGCTCATTATTATACAGCTATTCGTTGAACACCGACGAATTGATTAACTTCTGAAGGATCATCATTTTCATCCAGGTATAGTTCAATAGCTTCTTTAATTCTTTCCTGAAGTTGATCCCACGAACGTGCCTGGGTATGACATCCCGGAAGTTCGGGAACACTGGCAATCAGATATCCTTCGGAATCTTTTTCGATAATGATGGTATATTCTCGTTTTGTTCTCGTTAAGTTCATATTCAAGCTATTTTAAAATCATTTCAAATTTAAGCTAATAATCTACAATTTACAACTCCACAAGCACCCTTCCGCGTATCTGCCCCCTGAGGATTTTTTGAATTTTATCATCCAGTCCTGCAAGCCGGATTTCATCAAAGGTATCTTTGGGTAAATCCGGTTTCCATTCAGCGGCAAGTTTGTTCCAGATTTCTTTGCGGTGGGGCATTTCGCAGTTGGCCGAATCGATGCCCGCCACCTTCACGCCGCGAAGGATAAACGGAAACACATTGATGGGCAGATTAGGTGAGGCCACATTGCCGCACACGGCCACGATTCCCCACTGCATGGTGCTCTTGATGGCATTGGCCAGCATCTCGCCGCCGACCGTATCCACCACTGCTGCCCACATGGGCCGGAGGAGCGGCCGTTCCTTTTTATCCAGCGCTTCCTGGCGGCTGATGATCCGTGCGGCACCAAGTTGTTTCAGGTATTCATGGGCATCCGGTTTGCCGGTAACTGCCACCACGCGGTATCCGAGTCTGGCCAGTATGGCTACGGCGAAACTTCCCACGCCACCTGTGGAACCTGTAACCAGCACTTCACCTTTATCATTAGGGGTTTCCTTCAAAATCTCATGCACAGCCATTCCGGCGGTAAATCCTGCCGTGCCGAACATCATGCTCTCCCTGAGCGATAGTCCGTCAGGGAGCGGAACAACCCATTGCGCTGGCACCCTGATATACTGACCGAATCCGCCCGGCGTATTCATCCCAAGATCATAGCTGGTTACAATCACCTCATCGCCGGATTCGAAATCCGCCGTACTGCATTCCTCAACAAACCCGGCCGCATCGATGCCCGGGGTATGCGGGTAGTTTGTGGTCACACCTTTGTGGCCGCTCGCCGAAAGGGCATCCTTGTAATTGAGCGAGGAATAATGCACCCTCACCAGTACTTCACCTTCAGGCAATTCGGAAACGGATTTTTCTTTTACAGAAGCTTCAAATCCGGATTTCGTTTCTTCGGCTACATAAGCCAGATATCTTTTATCATCCATAACGACAGGTCTTTTTTT
>JBKHBQ010000325.1:0-3903 GCA_046542305.1 Bacteroidales bacterium | reverse complement strand
TAGATTTTGCTCACGATCCGCCAGTCGTTGTTAAATTTATACAGAAAGAGATAGTCGGTGAAAATTTTATTTCCGCCTTTGAACAAGTCGATTTTAGCCATAGCTGCGTCACCCGTAACATCCACGTCGAGAAACTCGACCGTGGTTTTCTCTTCAGGGCCGTTTGGGTTCTGTGCCTTACGTTGTTCCACCGATTCGATCCAGGTGTAAATGGGCAACTCGGTTAATTTCTGATCCTGGGTTTTTATCAGCAATTCAAACCCCGGATGAAATCCATCCTGAATATCCTGAATAGCGCCCAGGTTATGAATGCCATCAATATAAGCAGACTGAATTACTTTTTTAATGGCCGATTCATCATTTGGATTTCCTTCGGATTGTGCAAACAATTGAATCGAAAATGCGAACAGCATGAACAGGATTACGCTTAATGTTTTGCCGGTAAATTTCATAAGTACATTCATTTTATTAAAATTTTATAGTTTGAGTTTGTTTGAAATTGTTCAGTGTAAGATATGCGCCGGAAAACCCAACGCCCGCTTTACCAATGTAGTTGCGTGTACCACAAACGTGTCGCCCGGAGGCGCAGTCATTCGTGATTTCCACGTATGTGTAGTCTTTTCCACAATCGGTTATCCAATAATTGTCTGTGCATTCGCGCCCGCTTCTTCCTGATTTTTCAGCCGCCTCCTGAAGGTAAGCGGAATATTCTCCCTGTTTGGCGCACCGATCTCCACCAGTTCCCAGCCTTTGTCGTACGCGGCAATTTTATGCTTAAGCACCTGCACTTTTTCATTTGGCGGTACACCGGCCCCTTCCCAGTTGATCAGCTCAACCCGGTATTGGAGGGTGCGTTTGCGGCCATTGATGCTTACCTCGATCTCTACGTTTTGTTCCGGCTCAAGATCAGGAATCAGGATGACAATTTCTCTCATGATACCAAAATTAAAAATCACCTATGCATCAACGCCTTTTCATTTATTATGCCAAATGATATAACCGACTACTTTTTAGTAAATTAAAAATACCCTTCGATGCCTTATGAAAATAAAGTGTACGGAAAAATATACCTGCTGTTCGCAAATGGACAGGGTATTTTATCCGGCGGATTTTGTACCTTTGAGGAAATCAAATCTAAAACCAGCATGATGAAAAAAATTTTACCCGCTGTTATATTCCTTTTTTCACTGCAATGGGGCACCGTTTCAGCGCAAAACGATTACATCATTTTCACGGCTTACCAGGATTTTGTTTCAAGGCTTTATGTTCTTGAGATGGACGGAAGCATTGCAGATTATCACGAATACGTCAATTACCGCCTTCTTGACATGGTTGTGATCGATAATGAGGTGTACGTAACCGATGCTTTCATTCCCTGTGTTTACAAGGTGGATATTTTTACCGGCGAACTGGAATTGGTTCTGCACGACCTGTGGCTATTCTATTTTTATGGAGTGGCCTGGGACGGAACCTATTTTTACGTGGACGAATGGGACCTGAACCGCTATGACATGAACGGCGACAAAGACGGCACCGCCGATTTTGACGAGGATGTAATGGGTGCTGATTTTGCTAACGGCTATTATTGGATGCTGAACAACGAAAACCAGATCAAATGCTGGGATTTCGCCGGCTGGCCGGATGTTGTGGAAATGCCTGAAAATAATTTCTCTCCGCCTACGCCTGAATGCCGGGGCTTGTGGTACGACGGCCAATATTTCTGGACCGCCGAATCCATCGAAAGTAACCTGGGCAAGATCTACAAATTTGATTTCGAAGGTGAAATTATCGACGAATGGACAGCGCCGGCATTCCAGGGATGGGGCGCATGCAGGGTGCAGAGTCCTGTAGAGGTTCATGAAATGGCGGAAAGTGCAGAAGAGTTTACCATCAGCCCCAATCCGGTACGTGACCATGCCCTGATTTCGGTTCGGATGGAACATGCCGGTACGGTAACACTTAAACTATATGATTTGTCAGGCAGAATGATTTCTGCGGAAGAATTTTACCATCACCAGGGAAAACAACAGATCAACTGGAGGGTTCCTTCAGCGGCCGATGCCGGGCTGTATCTGTTAGGCATTGAAACACCCGGAAAAACCTGTTGCAGGAAAATTGTTGTCCGCAAATAGTTTCTTCTGTTGCTGCAGACAGCAAATAAACAAGCGGCAATCCTGCTATTATACTTAACAGCCGCAGTGCCACATGGATAGATGTCGTCTGCATTTGCAAAAAAAATCCGGTCAAGAAAAACCGTAGCTTTTCAAAACCGGATTCAATTTTTTTAGGAAAATATTTCTATTTCTCACCACGTCCGTGGCATTGTTTGTATTTCTTACCGCTTCCGCAGGGGCAGGGTTCGTTTCGGCCCACTTTTTTCTCCACCTTCACGGGCTGCGGCTTCTGTTTTTGCTGTGTATTGCTGTGCGCCTGCGAAAGGAGGTCGTCGCGGCCTTCCTGCAACGTCCGTCTGTCGGCACGCCGCGGCACCTGTGCCTCGCGAACGCTGCCCGGATCCTGGATCGGCAGGTTGCCTTTGAGCAGGAAAGACGTGATTTCGCGGTTGATCTTCTGCACCATGCTCTTGAACAGCTCGAACGACTCGAACTTATAGATCAGCAACGGATCTTTCTGCTCATAGGTGGCATTCTGCACCGACTGCTTCAGGTCGTCCATTTCACGCAGATGATCTTTCCAGGCCTCATCGATGGTGGATAGCGTAACGCTCTTTTCGATGGAAAGGGTAATTTCACGCCCCTCACTGTCGTATGCCCTCTTCAGGTTGGCAATCACCTGTTTTGTGCGCATCCCGTCGGTAATCGGGATTGCAATGTTTTCGTAGTTTGATTTGCTTTCGTACACGTCCCTGATCACCGGATATGCACGTTCTGCGATCAGCTTCATTTTGTTTTTGTATGAACTATAAACGTGGTCGAAAAGTTTTTGCGTGAGGATTTCCTTATTTCCGTCGGTGAATTCCGCTTCAGTTATCGGAGCATTCACGGCCATATCTTTCAGCACCTCCAGCTTGAAACCTTCGTAATCGCCGGTTTGGAGATAATCCGATAGTATCTGGTCGCTCAGGTCATACATCATATTCGACAGGTCTACACCCAATCGCTCACCATATAAAGCATGGCGGCGTTTTTTATAGATCACCTCACGCTGGGAGTTCATCACATCGTCGTATTCCAGCAGCCTTTTACGGATTCCGAAATTGTTTTCCTCCACTTTCTTTTGGGCCCGTTCGATGGATTTGGTGATCATCGAATGCTGGATCATTTCCCCTTCTTCGATGCCCATGCGGTCCATGATTTTCGATATCCTTTCCGAACCAAACATCCGCATCAGGTCGTCTTCGAGCGAAACGAAGAACTGTGAGCTTCCCGGGTCACCCTGACGTCCTGCACGCCCCCTCAACTGTCGGTCGACGCGACGCGAATCGTGGCGCTCGGTACCTATAATGGCCAAACCACCGGCTTCCTTCACCCCGGCCCCGAGTTTAATGTCGGTACCACGGCCGGCCATATTGGTGGCAATCGTCACCTTGCCGGGCATACCGGCCTCAGCAACAATATCGGCCTCCTTCTGGTGCAATTTTGCATTGAGTACATTGTGCGGAATTTTTTTTCTGAGCAGCATGCGGCTTAGCAATTCCGAAGTTTCAACCGAGGTGGTGCCCACGAGTACGGGACGCTTTTTCTGTACAAGATTATCGATCTCATCGATAACGGCATTGAATTTTTCCCGTTTGGTTTTATATACCAGATCTTCGCGGTCGTCGCGGACAATTGGCCGGTTGGTTGGGATCACCACCACATCCAGCTTATAAATATCCCAGAGCTCGCCGGCTTCGGTTTCGGCCGTACCGGTCATACCTGCCAGTTTGTTGTACATCCTGAA
>JBKHBQ010000324.1:0-3905 GCA_046542305.1 Bacteroidales bacterium | reverse complement strand
ATTCAGTACCGATCTGTTGATTGAGCGGAGCGGCAATGTGGTGCCGCCTGAATATTATGATAAATATTTCGGAAAAAACCGGTGGCGCTCCATGACGATTCGATCGCTCAGCATCGGACAGGGCGAACTGCTGGTGACGCCGTTGCAACTGGCGAATTTGTCGGCCATTATTGCCAACCGTGGCTATTACTACGATCCACACATTGTGAAAGCCGTGGGGAAAGGTCAGGATTGGGAAATTATGCAATATAAAAAACATTCCACCATGGTAGATCCCGTGTACTTCGAGCCGGTGATTGAAGGTATGCACCGTGTTTATGCCGGCGAGCACGGAACTGCCCGCTGGTATGCCCACGACAGCATTTCCATGTGCGGTAAAACGGGAACAGTGCAAAATCCACATGGCGAAAATCATTCGGTGTTTATGGCCTTTGCACCTGTTGACAATCCGAAGATTGCCATTTCGGTGATCGTCGAAAATGGCGGCTACGGATCGGTATTCGCCGCGCCCATTGCCACACTGATGATGGAAAAATATATCCTCAGGGAATTCGAAAAGCCCTGGTTTGAAAAGAAAATGCTGGAAACCGACCTAATTACACAAAATTGACGGCACGAACCAACATACGCAAAAACATCGACTGGCCGCTGGTGCTTCTTTTCCTGGCGCTGATACTTATCGGATGGGTGAACATTTATGCTGCCGTGTTCGATGAGGATCACCGCAGCATTTTCGATCTTTCGCAAAGCTACGGCAAGCAATTGCTGTGGATCGGCACTTCCATCGTGCTGGCTTTTATCGTGCTGATCACCGATTCCAAATTTTTTTCATCATTCTCGTTTATCATTTATATCCTGATGATCCTTGCGCTGGTGGCGGTATTGGTGTTGGGGAAGGAAATCGCCGGATCGCGCTCCTGGTTTCAGATCGGGGGTTTTTCGCTTCAGCCCTCTGAGTTTGCCAAATTTGCCACCAATCTGGCCATAGCCCGGTACCTGAGCGGGCTGAACGTGAACCTGAAAACATTCAGATCGGTGTTCAAAGCCCTGCTGATTCTGGCTATTCCGGCAGGTTTGATTCTGTTGCAGAACGACACCGGATCGGCGCTGGTGTATGGAGCTTTTATTTTTGTGCTTTACCGCGAAGGGCTTCCCGGCGGAATCCTGCTTATCGGCCTGGCCGTTGTTGTTTTGTTTCTGCTGTCGCTGATGGTGGATAAAATCGTGGTTATTGCCGCACTGGCACTGATTACGCTCATATTTATCTTTCTTATTCAGCGCACCTTCCGAAACGTTATGATTGTGCTGATGTTTCTTATCGCTGCAGCAGGATTTGTGTACAGTGTGGATTACGCTTTCGAAAATATGCTGGAACCGCACCAGCAAACCCGCATCAACGTATTGCTTGGTAAGGAAGCCGACCTGCAGGGGGCGGGGTATAACGTACATCAATCGCTGATCTCCATCGGGTCGGGAGGCATCACGGGAAAAGGCTTTCTGGAAGGCACCCAGACCAAGTTTAATTTTGTGCCCGAGCAAAGTACCGATTTTATCTTTTGTACCATCGGCGAGGAATGGGGGTTTATCGGAAGTACCTTGCTTGTGATTTTGTTTCTGGTCCTGCTGATGCGGCTGGTTGTAATAGCCGAACGGCAGCGGTCGGCCTTTAGCAGGATTTACGGCTATGGCGTGGCCTCCATCATCTTTTTCCATTTCACCGTAAATATTGCCATGACCCTTGGTCTGTTTCCCGTTATAGGTATTCCCCTGCCTTTTATCAGCTATGGCGGTTCTTCGCTGTGGGCATTTACCATTCTTTTATTCATCTTCATTAAACTCGACGCGAGCCGGCACATGGTGCTGTAGCCGGTGCCGAGATGTATTTCCACATTTGCGCCTCATCCGTGCCATAGAGTGTGTATTTTATTTCGCAATTGTCCATTCCTTAATTTTCATTAATATTTAGAAGGCCTGATCAAAGGCGCAGGATAAAGTTTTAACATTTTTTGGCACGGATTTCAGAATAACAAAACCACTACAGGAGGATATTATGAAAACATTTAAACCAGGCATTAAGAGTTTTATGATGTGGATCGGAGCCCCCCTGATTTTTGGCGTACTCATCGCATCCGTTTTATGGCAATCCGGGCAGGCAGCTACCAGTGGTACGGATATGCCCGATCCCAAGGCAAATTCCCTTTGGGAGTATATTACAACCATGGATAATTATGAAAACTGGCAGTCGTGGCCAGGAAAAGCCGGAATGTACGAAGGCCAGAGCCCCCATGGCGACTACCTCAAGCTGTATGTAAATCCTGAGGCATTTCAGGCCCTTGAAAGACAGCATGTAACCATGCCCTACCGCGCAATTATTGTAAAGGAGAATTACAATGAAAAGAAAAGGCTGATAGCCATTACACCGATGTATAAGGTGGAAGGCTACGATGCCCGTGCCGGCGACTGGTTCTGGGCCAAATACGGAACGGACGGCAGCGTGATGGCATCAGGAAAGACGAGCGGCTGCATTGATTGCCACAGCAAGGTGAAAGACAACGACTTCCTTTTTTCGGTGGCCGACTGATCGTTTTGCTTTGTTAGTAATCCTCCAGAAAAGCATCGGGCGGATTCCTCAGCCCGGAGTATTTAATCAGTTCCATTTTTACAGATCCCACAATCACGGCAGATTTTGCCAGCACCGGTAATTTGTTCTTGTCGTCGGTTACCCAAAGCGTCATCGGGTAAGGATTGCTAAAGACCTCGCCCGTAGCCACCATCGGCTTAAAGGCCAGACAACGAAATACGCCGAGTTCTGTTTCCACAACCTGTTTTCCGATAAACTGTATCACCGAAATATAGGTAGAGTCGTCAAGGAAAAAATCAACCGAAATATTATCACCTTCCTTTAGCGTATCCGCATTCATGGTTCGTGCGTAAAATGCGGCGGAGATAATATCCTGAATATGCGGGTCGATTTCCTTTACGGCATAGCGGCTTTTGGCGATGCCTTTTTTATGATCGAAATACACATCGTCGTCCTTAACATAACCACCTTCGTAGGTTCTTCTGACAAACAAATGCGGAACAAGCGCTTTTTCGTCGAGGTAGGTCTCGAAGCGGTCGCGTACCTTGAAAAACATATCGAAACCAGGATTGGACCTGCCGATCCCTACGATGTGAAAAGCTTTGCGTCCGTTGAAGCGGCGCAGGCTGTTTTTCACTTCCAGTGTTGCGGTGCCGGCATTTACCTTCCCGGTTAGCATGGATTCGTAATATACTTTGTATTTCAGCTTTTCGCCTGCCTGGAACGCCTGGTTTTCAATTTCGCGGTATTCAAATTCCTGGGCATCAACAGCCAGCGTGAAAAAAAACAAAATGAAGGGTATGCCAAATATTTTGAGAATGTCCATAAAAATTTCCGGTTTACAAAGAAGGTCTTTGTAACTAACTAAAAAAGTGCCACGAAATTGCAGGCTAACCTACAACGATATTGATAATTTTTTCAGGCACCACAATCACCTTTCTCACCTTCTTTCCTTCAAGCCACTTTTGAGCGGCTTCCGCTTCGAGCGCAGCTTTTTCAACTTCTTCGGTGGGCATGTCTACCGGCAATTCCAGTTTGAACCGCATCTTTCCGTTGAATGATACCGGATATTCAAATGTGCTTTCCCTGAGCAGGGATTCGTCGTATTGCGGGAATGCTGCATGGGCAACGCTGCCGGCATTTCCAAGCAGATTCCACAGCTCCTCCGCAATGTGCGGCGCATAGGGTGCAATTACCTTTACCAGGTCTTCCAGGATCGCGCGTTTTTGGCATTTCAGGTCGTGCAGTTCATTTACACAGATCATAAAATTGCTTACGCCGGTATTGAACGAAAAACGCTCGATGTCTTCCTTTACCTTTTTGA
>JBKHBQ010000040.1:0-20618 GCA_046542305.1 Bacteroidales bacterium | reverse complement strand
TCATATCAGTGTAAACATACTCGATCAGGTAAGTTCCTGCAAGAACAGGATCAAAAACCGTAGCTTCCACGCCGTCAACATAGTAAGTTCCGCCTTCGGGCATGCCGCCATAGAGGGGGAATGCAGGGGAGCCTTCACAAACTGACCCGTAAGGATCAAGTGTAACCACCGGCAGCGGATTTACCGTGATGTTGAACATGCACGCATTCTCACAATTGTTTCCGTCAGAATAGGTGTAAGTGATCTCAAATGTTCCCACGCCTGCTGTTGCGGGATAGAACATGCCGTCTTCCACACCGGTGCCTGCATATTCGCCGCCTTCGGGCATGGCGCCTTCCAGCATAAACGGATCAGCATCCGCGCAGACCATCATGTCGTCCGGGCAGGTAACCACCGGGAGCTCGTTCACCATCAGGTTGGTTGCAGCCGAATTGGTACAGCCGTTCATATCAGTGTAAACATACTCGATCAGGTAAGTTCCTGCAAGAACAGGATCAAAAACCGTAGCTTCCACGCCGTCAACATAGTAAGTTCCGCCTTCGGGCATGCCGCCATAGAGGGGGAATGCGGGTGAACCTTCACAAACGGGATCGAAAGGATCAAGTGTAACCACCGGCAGCGGATTAACAGTGATCATGAACATGCATTCATTCACGCAACCATTTATATCAGTATAGGTGTAGGTGATCGGGAAAACTCCCGTATTGTTACATTCCGGCGTAAAATAATACTCGTTGCCCATCATCGACACGCCTTCACCTGAATACATTCCACCGGCAGGGAAAGCTCCTGAAAGCATTACCGGATCGCTGTCGCAGCATACTTCAAAATCAGCGGGACATGTTAATACCGGCAGCTCGTTAATACTCAAAGTCAGGCAACTTGTGGAATCAGCACAGAACGGATCGGAAGCAAATGCGATGACGCAAAGATTTACCTGACCATTCATAATATCTTGTTCTCCGGGAGTATAAACAGGGTTTAAAAGACCGGGATTATTGAAAACTCCGTCTCCCATACTGAACCAGAATAGTGATGAGTAATTTGATGCAACAGTTTCATCGGGTGTATAGGTGCTGCCTTCGCAAATTGTAGCATCATTTCCGGCAAATACCTCTGGAGGGTTTTGACACTGAACGATATTGATCATCATGGTATCTGCATCAAAACCACACTCACCCTGTACCTCAAAATACAGCGTTACATTTCCTGAATTGATATCATCGTTGCCGGGTGTATATGTAGGATTTACGATTGATGCGCTGTTAAATGTGCCGTCGCCGGATGAAAGCCAGAAAACCTGAGTGTAATTCAATGCGTAGGCATCAGATATTGTGTAACTCTCATCGATGTTAATGGTAGCATCTTCACCGGCAAAGGCAACAGGCTCTCCGGCGAAAGTAACAGTAACATCATCAGAAACAGTGGCAGTACAGGGGGGTAATGGTTCGACGGACAGGGTGAGGGTAAAAAATCCGTTTGCTTCGTCCTGTGACCCTGGAGTGTAAGTATTAATCAGTGCTGTTGGATCAGAGAAAAAACCATCACCGCTTGTTGTCCACATATAATCACCGGTACTGTTGTCATCCACTTCACCATTTGTTTCAAAGGAATCGCCGGAACAAATGGAGGCATTGTCTCCTGCATCTACAGCAGGCAACATTTGAAATGAAAGAACAATAAAATCTTCCGTACTTACTGTACATGGCTCAAGTGGAGAGGCAGCTACACCTAATGTTATACTGCCTTGCGGATAATCAATGGTGGGACTGGGAAAATAAACAGGGTTTAAAATAGTCTCATCACTAAAGTTTCCTCCTCCATTTGTTGTAAACCACTGTACGGATTCATAATTTTCTGCAACGGCATCAGCCAACGGAAAATCTTCAGATTCACAAATCGTTGCATCATCCCCGGCATACACATATGGTCCCGGATCTACAGTAATTACAAAAGTGCAGTTATTTTCACAGCCTGCTGCGGAGCTGTAATTATAGGCGATTTCGTGTACACCGGGCCCCGCGACAGCAGGATCGAACATCCCGTTAACAACCCCGGTTCCGGAATAGGTTCCTCCCACAGGCAATGCGCCTGTGAGGTCGAAGGCCTCTGTGTCCACACATACTTCAAGATCCGCAGGACATGTAACCTCAGGCAATGGCAGGAAAACAAGCTGCATACAATCTTCGGTGCTCACCTGGCAGGGATCGGTTGGTAGCGCCGTGAGGCAGAGATCAACTGCACCGAGTACGTAATCTTCCTGACTGGGTGTGTAAACAGGATTTAAAAGTGTGATGTCACTGAAATCACCTGTACCATTGGGCGTAAACCAAAAATAGTCCGAAGCATTTTCAACCATACCTGAAAGCTGCCATGACGAACCGTCTGCGCAGAGTTCTGCGTCCTGTCCGGCATTAGCAGTGGGGGATGGTGCAAAATACAGGAACATACAGTCCGTGTCATCCAGGCAGGGATCGGTAGCATCTGCCGTAAGGCATAGCAGGACCTGACCATTTGCGATATCCTGATCCCCCGGAGTGTATTCGGGATTCAATATATTCGGATCATCAAAGGTTCCGTCCCCTTCAGTATTCCACTGAACGGATTCGTAGTTGGAAGCCGAACCATTGAGCTGAAGTGTTTCGTTATCGCAGATTGTAGCATCCATGCCTGCGTTGGCATTGGCGTTAAGGCAAGTGGTGATGATGACTTCGCCGTTTTGCACGTTGTTCGGATAGCTGGTACCATTTACGATAAACTGATCGAATACCAGCAGCGAAGTGCCGAAATCACCGGCCAAAAACCTTATATAACCTACTTCACCGCTGCCGGTAAACTGGTTTGGACTAATCGAGGTGAATCTGAACCGGATTTTATTTGGGTCCAGTACATCAATCTGTACCTTGTAATCAGTACTGCTCAAAACACCACCAAAGGTAAAGGCGGTTTGATAGGTAATGATCTCATGATCAAATTCAAAAAGGACCACCAGGTTTTCAAGATCCACGAGGTTGTTCACCGTAACCGGCACGACAAAAATTGTGTTTGGATCCACATTCATCAACGGTAGCACGGCCTGCGGATCCTCCCGTGAAACGTTTTCATAGTCTTGTGCTGTAGCTTGCATATAACCCATGCACACAGCAAGGGTCATCAGCATAAAAAGTATTATTCTTTTCATAATGAACAGGGTTTAAATGAATATGTTATTTAGATAAATTCCTCCTTAAACGGTGCAAATTTAGAATTAGGTAAATATTTTCCCAATGCTTTTTATGATAAGTTATTAACTATTGCGCCACATTAGCGTATAATGCAAGCAGTAGTAAAAGGTGGATTTTGATTATCAAAAACTTAAACCTGCAATTAAAAAAACTTAATGTTTATTAAATGTGCGGGATGCTGATCTAAATCTCTACGATGTTGTTTCGGATGGCAAATTTTACAAGGTCGACCGTGGTGCGGAGGTTGATTTTTTTCATGATATTGGTTTTGTGGGTTTCCACGGTCCGAATTGAAATAAACAGTTTATCAGCAATTTCCTGATTTGTGAGCCCTTCGCCGAATAGCTTCAGCACCTCCAGCTCGCGCAGCGAAAGCTGGCCCATTTCATCCTGTCCGTTTTCGCCGATCCGCGATCTGTTGAGGTAGGAATTCAATACAATATTGGTGATGGATTTTCCCAGATATTCATAGCCGTTTCGCAGCGTGTATATGGCCTCTACAATTTCGTTGCGGTTGGTTTGGTTCGACAGTATGCCTTTGGCTCCCGCTTTAATTGATTTCAGGATAAAATTCTCGTTCGAGTACATGGCCAAAAGCAAAATGCTCATCCGGCCATAGGCTTTTCTGATTTTCCTGATGTTTTCAACCTCAAGGTCGTTGGGTGCATACACGTCGAAAATTACCACCTGCACGTAGGTGGCGGGCAGGTGCTTCATCCTATCGATAAATGCATCCACATTTTTTACAGCATAAATGATCTCAATATCTTCAGCATCCGAAAGTAGTGACGAGATTCCGGTTCGTACGATAGGATGTTCATCGATCAGAATGATGTTGATTTTGCTCATAACCCGCCTGTTGTGTGGCTGTTGTGAAAAAACCCCGCGAAAATAGAAATTTTTTTCATGATGGTGATAATTCTTTGCCAAAAGCCGCGAATGCTTCTGAATTCAATTGCCCGGAATTGAAGGTCCGAAAAAAATGAAGATCTATTTGTTATTTGTTTAACAAAAACTTTATACTTTAGATTTTTTTTAAATGCCTGCCGCAAGTGGTAAAAAAATAGTATCTTAATGCATCATGAAAAAAATCTGACATTTATGAGTCATAAGCTGTTATCACAAGAAGAACTCGAACGACTGGCATACGACAATCGCGAAAGATTGAAGGAACTGGCCACCATCAACAAAACCCGCGAAATCCTCTCGGAGGACCGTCCCCACGAAGAAGTGCTTCAGGAACTGGTATCGATTCTTCCGGACGGATGGCAGTATCCTGAACAAACGGTGGCCCGCATTTTTTACGATGGCAAAAAGTTTGTCAGCCCTTATTTCGAAGAATCACCGTGGGTTCAGAAACAACTGTTTCAAACACTTGACGGCAAACAGGGATCGATAGAGATCTTTTACCTGAAAAACTATCCCGACCTCGACGAGGGGCCATTCCTCAAAGAAGAGCGCAATCTGCTCAACAATATCTCCAGCATGGTACAAGGTTACCTGCATGGGGTAAGAGGCCGCGAAACCACCAGGGAAACCACCGAAAGACTCAAGGAATTATCATGTATCAACCAAACCACAAGCATCCTCAGGCAGGGTAAATCCATCGAGGAAACCCTGCAGCAAATTTCTCTGATCCTGCCGCGGGCATGGCAATATCCTGAATTTACAGTGGCAAGGATCGTGTGGGGTGACAAAAAATTTACCACGGCAGGATTTAAAGAAACTCAGTGGGTGATGAAGCAACCTTTCGAAACCATCGACAACAAGGACGGAGTGATCGAGGTGTTCTACCTCAAATCCTTTCCCAGGATGGACGAAGGGCCCTTCCTGCGGGAGGAGCGTCACCTGATTGAAAACCTTGGCAGCATGATCGCCGGCTTCATCAACAGCATCCAGGGTAAGCATATCATCACCAAAAGCAGGGCTAAATCAAAACCTTCCAAAGAAATATCAAAACCTTCTCCGCGCAGGCAACTACTTCAGAAATTCCTGAACAAAAACAATTACGCCCGCGATATTTATCACGATCTGATGATGTTCAAGGTGAAGGAAATTTTGTTGGTGGCCAACCTCTACGACGCATACAGCATTGAAAGGGAGGGGAGGTTTTCGGAGCATGTGCTGGATGAATACCATCAGTTGAACCTGACTTCAGTGCCGCGAATAACGGGAGTTTCGAGCGAGGAAGAAGCCTTCGAGCAACTGCAGTCGAAGCATTTCGATCTGGTAATCCTCATGGTGGGAACGGACAAAAAAATGCCGCTCACCCTGAGTGTGAATATTAAAAAAGACTACCCATACATCCCGGTATTTGTACTGCTCAACAACAACCGCGACATCGAATATTTCGAAAAAAAGCGCAACGAACGCATGGGCATCGACCGGGTGTTTACCTGGAATGGCAATTCCAATATTTTCTTTGCCATGATCAAACATGTGGAAGACCGCATCAACGTGGAGAACGATACCAAGGTTGGGCTGGTGCGGGTAATCCTGCTGATAGAGGATTCAGCGAAATATTATTCGAGATACCTGCCCCTGCTGTACAACATTGTGATGGCGCAAACCAAGCGCATTATCGACGACGTAAGCACCGACGAACTCTACAAAGTGCTCAGGATGCGCGCCAGGCCCAAAATCCTGCTGGCTTCAACCTATGAAGAAGCGCTGGCAATTTTTAACAATTACAAGGATTATCTGCTGTGCCTTATTTCGGATGTGAAATTCAGCCGCGACGGAAAAATGGATGATGACGCCGGATTCAGAATGGCCAGGCTGATCAAGTCGCAGTTGAAGGATCTTCCCATTGTCATCCAGTCGTCCGACGAAACCAACAGCGATATCGCCTATAAGCTGCGCGCAAGTTTTATCAACAAGGACTCGGAAACCCTGGAGCAGGATTTCAAGAGTTTTATTACCCATTATCTGGGATTCGGAAATTTTATTTACCGCGATAAAAAAGGTGCCCAGATTGCGGTGGCCAAATCCCTTCGCGAATTTGAGCGTCACCTCCGCACCATCCCCGACGAATCGCTGATATACCATGCCCGCCGCGACCATTTTTCGCTGTGGTTGATGGCTCGTGGCGAAATTCAGGTGGCCAAGATCATCAACCCGCACAAGGTAACGGATTTCAAGAGCCCGGCAAATCTGCGCGAGTACCTGATTAATGTAATTCAGAAATTCAGGAACGAACAGGATAAGGGAAAACTCATCCCCTTCGACAAAAATGCCATCCTGGACGAAAGCAATGTAGTGTACCTGATGCCCGGTTCGCTTGGCGGAAAGGGCAGGGGACTGGCCTTTATCAATACGCTGATCTATAATTACGACTTCGGGCAGCATATTCCCAATATTCACATCAGGGCGCCCAAAACTTCTGTGATCGGAACCGAGGAGTTCGAATATTTTATGGAGCGGAATGATCTCTACGAAAAAGTGTATAGCGAAACCGACCAGCGTGTTATTAAGCAGCATTTTATCGAAGGGCAGCTTACCGATACGCTTATCAAAAAACTGAAAACCATACTCGATCTTATCCGTAAACCTTTGGCAGTGCGTTCATCAGGTCTTTTTGAAGATTCGCTGATGCAACCCTTTGCCGGCATTTTCGAAACCTATATCCTGCCCAACAACCATCCCGACATGAACGAGCGGCTGCGCCAGCTAATGGATGCCATCAAGCTGGTGTTTGCTTCCGTATTTTCAAAAATGGCCCGCGATTACATCAAGGCAGTAAACTATCAGATCGAAGAAGAAAAAATGGCCGTGGTGATCCAGGAGGTGGTGGGCAATCAGTACGAAGATGTATATTATCCCCACATCAGCGGCGTGGCGCAGTCGTACAATTATTATCCCTTCTCGCACATGAAGCCTGAAGAAGGTTTTGCCGTGGCCGCTGTGGGGCTTGGCAAGTATGTGGTGGAGGGAGAAAAGGCCTATCGCTTTTCGCCCAAATACCCCGCTGTGGAAATCAATTCACCCAAGGATCAGTACAAAAATTCGCAGGTGAGTTTTTATGCCGTCGATCTGAAGAAAATGGAAGTGGATGTGCTGGAGGGCGATACGGCAGGGCTTCGCCGTTTAGATGTGGATGATGCCGAACGTCACGGAACATTGCGGCATTGCGCTTCGGTGTATAATCCCGAAAACAACACCATCACCCCGGGGCTGAATCAGTACGGGCCGCGCATCATCAATTTTGCCAATGTGCTCAAGTACAATTATGTGCCCCTGGCCAAAACCATCGAGGTGGTGCTTGATGTGGTTAAAGAAGCCATGGGATCGCCCGTAGAGATAGAGTTTGCAGTGGATCTGAACAAGGACAAGGACTACAAGGCTTCCTTCTACCTTTTGCAGATTAAGCCGCTGCTTGGAAATGCCGAAGATTATGAGATTGACCTGGGTAAGATCGACCACGAAAAGGTGATCCTGTTTTCGGATAAGGGGATGGGTAACGGCGTGATCGAGGATCTGTATGATGTGATCTACATCGAGAAAGGCAAATTCGACAAGTCCAAAACCACGGAAATGGCTTCCGAAATCGACAGGCTGAATGCGGAGATGGTCAGGCAAAACAAAAAATATATTCTCATCGGCCCCGGCCGTTGGGGAACCCGCGACAAATGGATCGGAATACCCGTGAACTGGCCACAGATTTCCAACGCCCGCGTTATTGTAGAAACCAGCTTCGAAGGATTTCCCCTCGATGCTTCTTCCGGTTCACACTTCTTCCACAATGTTACCTCTATGAATGTGGGGTATTTCAGCGTGCAGCCCGAACTTTCAAAGAGCTACATCAAGTACGATCTGCTCGACGATCAGGAACTGGTTGCACAAACCGGGTTCTTCAGGCATGTCAGGTTTAAAAAGCCGCTGTCGGTAAAAATGGATGGCAGAAAAAGGATCAGTGTGATATCAATGGAGTAGGTACTTTCACAGGTTTTTTTTTCGGAATGGTATCCGGTGAAGGCTGGTTAATGGCGGCCTGCCATATTATTTATAATAAAAATAAATTAATGCACCCTAAGCGGAAATTGACTGCTTTTTTACTGGTTGATATTGAATAATTTAAATATTTACCCGATTTGGAAATCATTCATCCACAGGCAAATTTTATATAATTCCACTTTTGTAATCTGTTGAAATTGCTTAATATTGTATGAAGTAATTTTATCGGTTTGTAAACATCAAATAATCAGCAGCTATGTACAATTTCATCTCAGTAAAGGTTAATTGCCCGGTTTGCGGAAAAAGCCTGATGGATCATTCCAAAAAGATTGATAATGAATCAAGCATCGGCCTGATCATAAAAACACAAAAAGGCAAGGGGATGATCTGGCTGAGTTCGATTTACGGGAGCTATAACTATACCTCGGAAGTTGAAACACCCAACGGCGAAATAGCTGATTTTTATTGCCCGCATTGCCATTCCCATCTGCAGAGCAGGCTCAACTGCAAAATCTGTGATGCACCCATGGCCGATTTTTTATTGGACATGGGCGGAAAAGTAAGTATTTGTACAAGAAGCGGCTGCAAGAATCACTCGGTAGAATTCGAAGATTTGTCGGTGGCACTCAAAAAGCTTTACCAGGAATATGGCTTTCGCGGGCGCGATTATCCGAAAAACCTCGACCTGCGTACAGCGGCTCCCGAGGTATTACCTGTTGAAGACAGCAAGGAGATTATCGAAACCGGTACTTTTCTGCAGGCCTATTGTCCGAATTGCAGAAAAAGCCTGATAGAAAATGAAATGCTCAGGGTAAAAATATCCAATGGCGAAGAAGGTGACCTGATGCTCAGTCCTTACCTCAATGTATTTACTTCCAAATCTTCCATTTTCCTTCCTGAAGAACGAACCGTCAAGGACCTGAAATGCTGTCACTGCAACGAATCACTGATCAGCCCTGAGAAAACCTGCGGCAAATGCGGGTCACCGGCGGCCAGGATCATTATCAGCGCACGCACTAAATTTATCGACTTCTACATCTGCACTAAGAAAGGCTGCCGCTGGCACGGACTCAACGAAGAAGATCTGTTCGAGATCAGGCTCGAAGACAGCGACGAATGGTAGCCATCACATCCCCGGTGATGGATATTTCCCTAAACACGGGAAGTAAAGCTGGAAGTTAATCGATCAGCAATTTATAGATTTCACTGGCCGCACAGCAGGCCAGATTATTCCAAAGCTTCGCAACGGCAATTGCTTATTGCAGGCTTTTTTGGAATTGCTGAAATGTTTTCCGTTTATCAACAGGAACCTGATTCCGGCAAATACTGAATATTATGTTTCAAATTGTCAGAAAGCAATTGCTCGCCCGCGGCACCATCATCAAAAACGAAGTAAGCGCTCCAAAAATCGCCGCAAAGGTCCGGCCAGGGCAATTTGTTATTTTACGTGTTAACGAAACCGGTGAACGCATCCCGCTCACAGTAGCCGACAAGGACGCTTTTGCAGGCACCATCACGCTGATCTATCAGGTGGTGGGAAAAACCACCGCACTGCTGCGATCGCTGAACGAAGGCGATTCCATCAAGGACATTTCAGGACCCCTGGGCAGGCCTGCCGAGGTGGACAAGATTGGAACCGTAATCATGGTTGGCGGCGGTACAGGCGTGGCCATCCTGCACCATGTGGCCAAAGCATTTAAAGAAGCCGGTAATTACGTGATCAGCATTATCGGCGCAAAAAACAAAGAAATGCTCATTCTTGAACGGGAAATGGCTGCACTTTCCAACGAACTGGTGGTTACCACCGACGACGGCAGTTACGGAAAAATGGGCTTCGTCACCGATCCGCTCAACAAATATCTCCAGGAGCGGTATGACATCAAAATGGTGTATGCCATCGGGCCGATCATTATGATGGGTAACGTAGTGAAACTTACGAAGAAATATAGGATCAAAACTATGGTGAGCCTCAATCCCATCATGATCGACGGCACGGGCATGTGCGGCGGGTGCAGGGTAAAAATCGGCGAGAAAACAAAATTCTGCTGTGTCGACGGACCAGATTTCGACGGTTTCGAAGTGGATTTCGATGAGCTGATGAACCGAAATTCACTCTATCTTAAGGAAGAAAAGGATTCATTACTGGCATCAATCAGATAAAAAATCATTTGCTATGCTAAACCACGATGTAAAATATCTAAAGTTCAGATCATACTTAAGCACATATTGCCCGCATTGCCACAACAGTTTCAACCGGGAATTGCGTGGAGAAAAAAACCTTAATTTCAAAGCGATTCATCAGAAGGAAGATATGGAATTGATTCTGAGTCCTTATCTCGATGTATTTGATGTGGAATCGTCTATGCCCATTGAAAAGGGTCATGTGCTCGACGACCTGATCTGCCCCAGGTGCAACAAAAGCCTGGTCAATCCCGAGGTAAAATGTGGTGAATGCGGTTCACCGGTAGGCGAGGTAATAATTTCGGTGTTTTCGAAATTGATGCCGTTTTTCATTTGCCTGAAATATGGATGCGAGTGGCACGGGCTTACAAAAGCGGATGAGCAAAAGATCAAGCTGAAAATTCCGCGCCAGAGCATGCCCGAACAGGATAAAACCCTTCGGGTGCATAACCACCAGGAGGTTCCCTACGGATATACTTCTGAGCTGGCCCTGCTCGAGGCGGGCCGCTGCCTGCAATGTAGAAATCCCAAGTGCGTGGATGGCTGCCCGGTGAATGTGGATATTCCTGCGTTCATCTCCCTTATTGCCGACGAAAAGTTTGATGAAGCGGCAAAAAAGATCAAGGAAACCAATTTGCTGCCGGCGGTTTGCGGGCGGGTTTGCCCGCAGGAAAGCCAGTGCGAGGCCAGATGTGTGCTCGGGCTTCGCGATAAGCCGGTGGCTATCGGAAGGTTGGAGCGGTTTGTAGCGGATTATGAGCGCAAAATGGACCTGGTAAAGGTACCGGATATTCCGCAGAGCACCGGCCAGAAAATTGCCGTGATCGGTTCCGGCCCCGGCGGTCTCACCCTGGCTGCCGATATGCTGAAAAAGGGCTATGACGTAACCATCTATGAAGCCCTACACGAAACCGGCGGTGTGCTAACCTACGGTATTCCCGAATTCAGGTTGCCCAAAAACATCGTGCAGTTCGAGATCGAATACCTGAAGTTATTGGGTGCCCGGTTCGAAATGAATCATGTGATCGGAAATATTCTGACCATCGACGAGCTTTTGGAGCATTTCGATTCGGTGTTTATCGGCGTGGGTGCAGGGTTGCCACGGTTTATGAAAGTGCCCGGCGAAAGCCTTGGAAATATTTTTTCGGCCAATGAATACCTTACCCGCATGAACCTGATGAAAGCCTATAGATTTCCCGAATACGACACGCCCATGCCAAGGGGCAGCAAAGTGGTGGTGGTGGGCGGCGGCAATGTGGCTATGGATTGCGCACGAACGGCCATCCGTACGGGTGCCAGTGAGGTTACGATTGTGTACCGCCGCTCGCGGCACGAATTGCCTGCAAGGGCCGAAGAGGTGCATCACGCTGAAGAGGAAGGCATCAGGTTTATGCTGCTTACCACACCAATCAATTATATCGGCACCGATTTCAATACCGTAAAAGCTGTGGAATGCCTGCGCATGGAACTTGGCGAACCTGACGAAAGCGGGCGGCGCAGACCGGTTCCCATCGAAGGATCAAATTTTATTATCGACTGCGATCTGGCCATTGTGGCCATCGGTACCGGCCCCAATCCTATCCTGTTCCAGAGTACCCCCGACCTGAAGCGAAACCGCTGGGGTTATATTGAGGTGAATCCCGAAACCAACGAAACATCCAAGAATTTTGTATATGCAGGCGGCGACATTGTTACCGGATCGGCTACCGTTATTGAGGCAATGGGCGCCGGACGAATCGCTGCAATCGATATGGATAAAAAGCTAAGCGCCATCAGAAACAAAAAGCAAAAGAAAAAAAAAGTAACGGCAAAAAGCCCCAATCTGAACTGATGCGTATTGTGCATGATTCCCCTTTAAACAGAGATCAACATAGTTGTTGATTACAGATTAATAATCAGGCACTGCAAAAATTGTCATTTTTATAATTGGTTCTTGCACAGGTGGCAAGCCGGTTTATCTGTTAATTTTGAACAAAAATAAAAACACTGCGCCTGCTACCCTATTCATGACGGTGTATGTTGCAACTCCCTGAATCAAAAAAATATAAATAATGCCGTTGCTCAACCGGACGCTTCAATCTTAATTTAGATCGCTTTAAAATTTAGTATCAAAGGGTTACAGCTTTGAAACTATGTATACTTTTATGCCTCTTTCAAAAAATAACAATACACATGCGAATTGCAAGAATTATCATAGAAAAGCAACAGGCACAGCAGGATGTGGTTGATCTGTCCCTTATCGACGATCTGATCAGAAAGTATAAAGACAAGAAAGGCAATATGATCCCGTTGCTGCAGGGAACCCAGGCCATTTACGGATACATTCCCAAGGTGGCTTTTGAGAAAATATCCAGGGAAACGGGTCTTGAAATGAGCGATATGTATGGTGTAGCTACCTTCTACGCGCAGTTTCGGCTCAATCCCGTTGGAAAGCATATCATCAAGGTTTGTCATGGCACCGCCTGCCATGTTCAGAATGCATCCAAGATCACCGACGCGCTTCAGGAGGCCCTGAAGGTGGAGGATGGCGGCACCACCGACGACCGGATGTTCACCCTCGAATCGGTGGCATGCCTGGGATGCTGCTCCCTGGCTCCCGTGATGATGATCGGCGAAGAAACCTATGGCAAGCTTACCGGCGCCGAAGCGGTGAAAATCGTGAAAAATATTCGCATTAACGAACAGGAAAATAAAGGTTAAACCGGGTGCCTGATTTTCGGGCAACAGCATAATATTATATGGAAAAAACCAAAGTCATCGTAGGTCTTGGAAGCTGTGGCATCGCTGCCGGAGCCAACAAAACCTATCAGAAAATAAAGCAGTTGCAGGAAGCCGAAAATCTCGACTTCGAACTGAAGAAGACCAGTTGCATCGGCATGTGCTACCGCGAGCCGCTTGTGGAGATCGTGGATGACACCGGTTCGTATATCTACGGCAATGTGGATGAGGACAAGGTGGTGGAAGTGCTCGAAAAGCATGTGGTAAATCATGAGCCCGTGAAGGAGCTGGTAGTGAAAACCGATCTTTTCGAAACCGGCGACAATCACTTTTTCAGGGATCAGGTGAAGATCGCCCTGCGCCATTGCGGATACATCGATCCCGAATCCATTGCCGAATATGAAGCCAGTGAAGGGTACGAAGCCATCAAAAAAATCGCCGATGAGGAAATGAAGCCCGAACAGGTGATCGACATTGTGCTGCGATCCGGCTTACGCGGCCGTGGCGGTGGAGGTTTCCCCACAGGCATGAAATGGAAATTCGCCAGAAACAGCGTTTCCAGTGAAAAATATATCATCTGCAATGCCGATGAAGGTGACCCCGGCGCATTTATGGACCGTTCGCTCCTGGAGGGCGATCCCCACGCCGTTCTCGAAGGCATGATCATCGGCGCTTATGCCATCGGCGCTACCGGCGGTGTGATTTATTGCCGTGCCGAGTATCCGCTGGCCATCAAACGCCTGAATATTGCCATTGAACAGGCTCGCGATCAGGGGTACCTGGGCGAGCACATTTTGGGCATCGAAGGATTTTGCTTTGATATTTATGTGAAGGAAGGCGCCGGCGCGTTCGTTTGTGGCGAAGAAACCGCGCTGATCGCATCGGTGGAGGGCGAACGCGGAATGCCCCGCAAGCGCCCGCCGTTCCCCGCTGTGTCGGGCTTGTGGAAAAAGCCTACCAACATCAACAACGTGGAAACCTGGGCCAACATTCCCTGGATCATTTATCACGGCCCCGAAGCCTATGCTAAATACGGCACCGAAAAAAGCAAGGGGACCAAAGTGTTTGCACTGGCAGGCAAGATCAACAACTCAGGATTGGTGGAAGTGCCCATGGGAATTACCATTCACGACATCATCTTCAAACTGGGCGGCGGCATTCCCAACGGCAAAAAATTCAAGGCCGTACAGTTGGGAGGTCCTTCAGGCGGATGCATACCGGAATATCTTTCGAGTACCATCGTGGATTATGATTCGGTGAATGCCACCGGCGCCATTATGGGATCCGGCGGGATGGTGGTAATGGACGAAAGCACCTGCATGGTGGATGTGGCAAAATTCTTCCTCAACTTCACCCAGCAGGAAAGCTGCGGAAAATGTACCTTCTGCCGCATCGGCACCAAGCGGATGCTGGAGATCCTCGAACGCATTACCGAAGGAAAAGGAAAGGAAGACGATATCGGACTGCTCGAAGAGCTGGCATACCAGATCAAGGATAATTCGCTCTGCGGTCTTGGCCAAACGGCACCCAATCCGGTGCTCACAACCCTGAAGTATTTCAGGGATGAATATACCGCTCACATCATCGAAAAAAAGTGCCCGGCCAAGGTGTGCAAAAACTTGCTTACCTACGAGATCGATGCCGAGAAATGCACCGGCTGTACGGTTTGTGCCAAAAAATGCCCCGTAGATGCCATCACCGGTGAGCGCAAGCAGCCCCATATAATCGACCAGGCTATCTGCATCAAATGCGGCGATTGTTATTCCAGGTGTAAATTCGATGCCATCACGCTATCATAATCAGAATCATTAACATCAAAAAGATTTCAAGGAAAATGAACAATAGTCTGAATATATTACTCAACGGAAAGATCGTACAGGGCATTCCGGGAGAAACCATACTCGAGCTTGCAAAACGTTATGGCTACCGGATTCCTACATTGTGCAACGATCCCCGTCTGGAGCCTTATTCTTCCTGTTTTGTGTGCGTAGTAGAAGTGGAGGGACTGCGCGGGCTGCAACCTGCCTGTTCTACCAGGATTTATGAAGGGATGAAGATCAATACCGAAAGCGACAGGGTTCGCAAAGCGAGAAAAACCGCCCTCGACCTCCTGGTGAGCAACCACTATGCCGACTGTGTGGCCCCATGCAAGGAAACCTGTCCGGCGGGCGTGGATGTGCAGGGTTATATTTCGCTCATTGAAAAAAGGCTCTACAGCGAAGCCGTGGCACTGATCAAGCAAACCAATCCCCTGCCGGCCATCTGCGGTCGCGTGTGTGTGAGGCCGTGCGAGGCAGCATGCCGCCGCAACCTGCTTGACGAAGGTCATGGTGTGGGCATCGATTACCTGAAGCGTTTCGCGGCAGACAGGGATCTGGAATCTGCTCAGCGCTATGTTCCGGAAGTGGCGCCTTCTACGGGTAAAAAGATCGCTATTATCGGGGCAGGCCCCGGTGGTTTGTCGAGCGCCTATTTCCTGCAGCAGAAAGGTCATCAGTGCGATATTTATGAAGCCGGGCCCAAAGCCGGCGGATGGCTCAGATATGGAATTCCCGAATACAGACTTCCAAACGACATTGTGGATAAGGAAGTACATGCAATCACCGAACTGGGCACAAGGATTTTCTATAACCGTAAACTCGGTGATAACCTTAGTTATCAGGAGTTGAAAGATCGGTATGATGCCGTAATCCTGACCATCGGATCGCAGCGGGGAACCCTTCTGGGATGCGAAGGCGAGGATGCCGAAAATGTGTTTTCAGGCATCGATTTTCTCCGTAACATGGAAATGACCGGCCAGCGCTACAATTTCAGCGGAAAAACCGTGGCTGTAGTCGGAGGGGGTAATACTGCCATGGACTGCTGCCGTACCTCTGTGCGTTGTGGTGCCGACAAGGTGTACGTGATTTATCGCCGCACCGAAGCCGAAATGCCCGCCAATCCCATCGAGATACATGAGTCGAAGCTCGAAGGTGTGGAATACCTTTTCCTTACCAATCCCAAAAAAGTAAATAAGGATGAAAACGGTGCCGTAAAAAGCATCACCTGCCTGAAGATGGAACTGGGTGCACCTGATTCTTCGGGCCGGCGCAGGCCTATTCCTGTCGAGGGTTCCGAATTCGAACTGGAGGTGGATTATATCCTGGCAGCTATCGGGCAGAAAACCCAGGTGGATTTTCTTGAAGACATCAACATAGGAGCCAACGGCAAGGAGCTGAAACTTAACCGCTGGGGCGACATCGATTGCGACAGGGATACTCTTCAAACCGGCATTCCGTCGGTGTTTGCCGCCGGTGATGGCGTTTCGGGTCCCGCCACCATCATCGAGGCCATTGCACAGGCTAAGGTGGCCTCGCGTTCGTGTCATCAATACCTCATGGGAGAACCTATAGTCCCCGTTACCAAAGAGTTTATCAGCCGTAAGGATAATTTCAGGGAACAGGAGCCTTCAGGATATACAGGGCGCTATCGCCAGCAGGTCCGGCACGAAATGCCCACCCTCGATCCGAATATGCGGATGAATTTTGATGAAGTGGAACTGGGGTACGAGAGCGAAGAGATGGCACTGAAGGAAACCCATCGCTGTCTGGAATGCGGCTGTTCGGAATATTTTACCTGCGATCTGAAAGCGGTCTGCACCGAATATGGCGCCGATCAAACGAAAGTGCAGGGCGAGTTCAGGGAATATGATGTGGATTTCTCGCATCCTTTTGTAGAGATCGACAATAACAAGTGCATTTTGTGTTCGCGTTGTGTCCGCATTTGTAAAGAAGTGGTCGGGGCAAGTGCGCTCGGGCTGGTTGACCGCGGCATGAACACCTTTGTTGCCCCCAGTATGGGGCATTCGCTCACAGAAACCACCTGCGAATCGTGCGGCATGTGCATTTCGGCCTGTCCTACAGGTGCCATTACAGAAAATGTGGCCTTTAAACCGGGGCCGGTCGAACTGGATACCATCCAAGCTGTCGACAATTACAGCTCGGAAGGTTTCGAGATCAACCTGCACCATAAGGCGGGATATTTCATGCGTGCTACAGGCCGCAAGGGTGATCTTAACTTTGAGGGAAACATCAGCCGGCAGGCAAAATTCGGATACGGCTACCTGAACGATCCCTCACGGATCATGAAACCCATGTTGAAGAAGTCTGGAAAGTTCCGGGAAATCTCCTTCGAAGAAGCTTACGACCTGATCGTCGACCGGATCAAAGGCGTAAATCACGACGATAATGCGTTTTTTGCCGGTGCCCGCCTGACCAATGAGGAAATCTATCTGGTGCAGAAACTGGCGCGGGCCGGAGCCAAAACCAACAATGTGAACTGCTTCCAGTACATGGGAAGGGGAATCGGTTACGGCCAGAATGCCATGGCAAATGTTCCGTTCGAACATATTAAAGATGCAAGCCGGATCTTCATCCTCGGTTCAGGTCTGCATATGGATCATCCGCTGGTAAATCATATGATCTTCGGAGCCCAGCACCGCTACAATGTTCCGGTGGAACTGGTTACCACCGACGAAAACAGCGGATTGACCCACAAAGTGAACAAGGTGCATTACATCAAATCGTACTACTACTTTGCAAAGGCAGTTAATTATTTCCTTCTGCAAAGCGGATTACAGAATCAGATGTTTATCAACGACCGTTCCATCGACTTTGAGGAGTATAAATCGAAACTCATGAAGGAGGATTTCGATGAATTGTTCGAAAAGTCAGGCGTGTGCTGTATCGATGAGATGGCGCAATTTGCCAAGGACTTTAATAACGAGCAGAATGCCATCCTGGTCTTCTCCGAAAAGGAAATATCATCGAATACGAGTTTCGAATTGTTCAACCTTTCTATTATCACCGGCAAGCTGGGCAAAACCGCTCAGGGCCTGATTGCGCTGAAGGAAAAAAACAATTCGCAGGGCGTCATTGATATGGGCGGATGCCATAAGATCGCACCGGGATTCCAGCCCTGGGATGACCCGCAAGTGCTGGAAAAGCTGAAAAGCAAGTGGGGTGCCAATGACCTGCCTGTAAGGATCAACAGCCCGTATAAGTTGCTGAAGGAAAACAAGCTGAAGAATATTTTCATCTTTGGTGAAGATCCGTTGGGTTGTGCCATCGATCGCAAGGAAGTGGAAGGCTGGTTTGAAAAGCTCGATTTTTTGATGGTACAGGATTATTTCATGACCGAAACAGCACAGAAGGCCGATCTGGTGATGCCGGCGTCGCTGCCGTTTGAAATCGGGGGAAGTTTTACCACTACCCAGAAACGCATTCAGAAATTCGAAAAGCAAATGCAATCGGCCATGGAAAAAACCTCGCCACAGCAGTTGTTCGATCTGATGGATAAGCTGGGACTGAAAAGGATCGGCGATATGGAAGAGGCATTATGGGAAGCTTTCAGCCTGTTGCCTCCGGCCACAGATCCCGAAAAGCGCAAATACCGCCTGCATCATACGGAGCACGATAATTTCAATCGCATGTTCGAACATGGGTGCGATATCGTGAACAAGCGTTTCGATGAGGAATTTGAAAATGCTTTCAAAAGCTAAGGACGATAATTTCAATTCTTACCAAAAACCAAAATGGCAGCCCCTGTTTCAGGGGCTGTCTTGTTTTGGGGGCCTTAAGAAAAAATTGATTTACATTTGCCGGTTTTCAATTCCATATGATGCCTGGCCATTCAATATACAAACAACCATTGCCAAAGCCTTTTGTGAGGTGGGTATCTGCCATGTGCGTTTTGCTGCTGTCGTTTTTCGGTAGCAACGCAGATGCGCAGGACAGGCAGCCGGACTGGCTTTCCTGTCTTTTTGCCGAGGGGCAGGCGCACGGAGCATTTGTAATCCGGCATCACCGCGAAATGATGGTGCTTACCGACGGATATTTTTCCATGTGGGAGCTTTCGCTGATGAAACAAACCAATGGCAGTACTTTTTACAGCTACCTCAGAAAATATCCACGGGTGGGTCTTACTTACAGGTATTCGGATTTTGGCGGGTCGCAAATGCTGGGAGATGTGCATGCGCTGATGGCATTTATCGGCTTTCCGGTGGCGACACGACAAGGGCTGCAAATCGGGTTTCGCATCGGGATCGGTCCGGCATATGTTTCCAAAAAATTTGATCGCTACGACAATTACAGAAACCTGGCCATCGGTTCGCAACTGAATGCTGCCGTGAGTTTCCAACTGAATACACGCTGGCGGCTGAGTACACGCACCTACTTTGTTGCAGCAGCAGGGCTGATGCACATTTCCAACGGCACCATGCGCACACCCAATTTCGGATTGAATATGCCGGGCCTGTCGGCGGGGCTGGGCTTTAAACTAAATGACCAAAAAATCCATTATCAGAACCCCAAAGTAGTTGAAACCCGCAGAAATCAACAGCATTTCCGGCTTCAGGCTTCTGTCGCGTCACGGCAGATACGCAGGCACTGGGACGAGGAATTCACGGTGTATATCGCCACTGCCGCTTATTCATGGTTTTACAGCGATGCCAACCAGGTGTTGCTGGTGGTGGACGGGGTGTATGATGAGTCGACAAAATATCAGATGGACGAAGAGGGAAGGCCAACAAATGAATTGATGAATGTGGCCAAGATCGGTGTGAGCCTGGGACATGAGTGGGTTTTTTCGAGGCTTTCCTTGTTTATGAATCTGGGATATTACGTGCATAATTATTTTGATGCAGACAACAGTGTCTACAACAAACTGGGTGTAAACCTTGATGTGACCCGTTTTCTGTATCTGGGCATCACCCTGCAGGCACACTGGGCCAAGTCAGAGTTTTTCAGTGCAGGACTGGGGATAAAATTATGAAGAAGGATCACGTGCATATTAATAAACTGGCTGTATTTCTGATTGCAGGATTGCTTCTGCTGACCTCCTGCCGCGATTCCTTTAACAAATGCCTGAGCGGAACAGGAGAACCTGCGACGGAACGGCGCAAGATGCACTCCTTCAGAAATATCGAGGTGTACGATAATATCCGGCTTGAAATAATTCAGGCAGAAATGCATGAAGTGCAGATCTCAGCCGGCGAAAAACTTATTCCCATGATCCGCACCAGAATAGAAAACGATGTTCTGCTGATCTCCAACGAAAGCATCTGCCCCCTGCTTAAAGATCAGTGGAAACCCGTGCATGTGGTGGTGAGCCTGCCGGAACTGGATACCCTGCTGATTACAACCCAGGCGGAGGTGAAATTTCCGGAGTCCTTCAGAACCGACAAAATGTTTGTAAGGGTGACCGAAAGTGCAGCCCGTGTTATTCTGAACATCGAAGCCGATTTTCTGCAGTTCGGCATTACGGACGGAACAGCTGATGCGGTGATTAACGGATACTGCCGGAAAGCGTTTATTTATAATGGAGGCTACGGACCGATCGACAGCCGGGGATTTTACCCGGAAAATCTGTACCTTAATTCAAACAGTACAAACCATATTTTTGCCCGTGCCGGCAGCGATTACACCAACGTCATCATTACCTTCACCGGAAATATTTATTACACCGGCGAAACGGCAAGGCTCGAATATTTCAGGAAAGGCAGCG
>JBKHBQ010000323.1:0-3915 GCA_046542305.1 Bacteroidales bacterium | reverse complement strand
AGCGTTGGCCATATTCAAAGCTGATGTGGTGAGCGAAAGATCATGTCTTTATCGCAGAAAAACTCTGTATCCCTCTGTGGCTTCTCTGTGCAACGCTGTGGTATAGCTATAATTGCTGTCACACAAAGAAGGCACGAAGTTTCGCACAGTCATGCTATTGCGCGCTGTTGTGACTAATGTAGTGAAAAACTCTCCCCACCCGCCGCACGCGTAAAATGCTTTTGATGATCCTGAGACATACATGATACATTCAAAAGGACTACATTTGTGCGGTGATATATTGACCAAATTATGTTTGCCGGATTGGAAAATAATCCGCGCTCTGAAAATTTCAGGTTTTGCCGATTGCACGTATTCGGCCCATCAGTACGCTATAGAGATGAAATACAGGATGATAATCATAGCTTTGCTGGCTATCTTCTCAGGCCCGCCAAAAAGCCATTCGCAAAGTATTACGCAGGACAGTTGCTCCAGTCTTATTGCTCTCGGGGTTGATCTGTTGGGCAAAAAGAACTTTTCGAAATCCCTGGAAATCCTTACCCGATGTCGAAATATTGCCGAAGAAAACGGATGGCCCCAGCAGCAGTTTCTTGCCATCAATAACATCGGTTTAAATTACTACCTGATGTCGGATTTCGGGGAAGCACTCAAAAATTATCTTGCAGCTTACGA
Organism: Bacteroidales bacterium; assembly: GCA_046542305.1. Classification (GTDB taxonomy): domain Bacteria; phylum Bacteroidota; class Bacteroidia; order Bacteroidales; family 4484-276; genus JBKHBQ01. Next base: position 3,243 of record JBKHBQ010000323.1, on the reverse strand, counting down.
AATTGCGTTGAAGAACAAGGATGAAAAATTGGAAACTACAGCCTTGAACAACATCGCTGTACTGTACATGAAAAACCGTGAATTTGCCAAGGCTCACGAATATTTTATGCTGGCCTGTACCATAGCGGAAAAGAACGGCGATCAGGTCAGGCTGGGAATGTATTCAACCAACCTCGCCCTGGTATCAAATCAGCAAAGGATTCTGGATGAAGGAAGAAAATATGCCCTGCGGGCGGTTGACCTGCTGCGGGACGAGCCAGGCAAGCAACGTCAGGCAAGAGCCGCCCTGGCGGAAAATCTTTTCCTCTGGGGGGAAGTAAAAAAGTCGAAAGCTATGTTGCAGGAATTGATCATGGAATTTCAAAGCGGCGAAGACAAACAGTTTCTGGTGTTTACGCTGATGGTGCTTTCAAAGATTTTTGAACAGGAAAAATATCTTGAAGAAGCCATTCGATACGTTGCTGAAGCACAGGCCCTGGAAACCGACCCCGAGCGCAAAACCGATATTTTCGACCGGCTGTCCACACTTTATTTTCAAAAAGGATCATATGTCAAAGCCATGACATTCAAGGATTCCGTAATCGCTACAAAGGAAAGAATTTATCAGATCAAAAACGGGCAGCTTTTCGAAACCAACAAAATCAAGATCGAGATGGAAAATTATCGCAGGCAACTTTCCGAGAGCAGGGCAAAGCTTGCGCTGGAAAGAAAACTGCTTTTTGGGATCATTTTCAGCTCCCTGGTTTTCATTGCCGCCCTGGTTTGGATATTCAGAAGCGATTCGGTCAAAAACAGACAAAAAAAGAAAATCGCCGAGCTAGAGCTGGAAAAGGAAAGGCAAAAGAGCTTGCTGCGGGAAAAGCAAGTAAGGGAACAGGAAACGCTGGCACAATTGCAGCAGGAACAACTGAAAAACGAGCTGGATAAAAAAAACAGGGAACTCACGGCAAAGGCGTTACAGGCCTCCAGCAGGATTGAAGCCATTGGAGAATTGGTGAATTCGCTGTCGCAGCTGCCCGAGGTGGCCAGAAACGAATTTCTCACCAGCCACATCTATAACCTCAAGCGCCAACTTAAAAACAACAACTACTGGGATAGTTTCCAAAAGCATTTCGAAGAAGCCAACCGCGGATTTATCGACAGCCTTTTAAGAAAACACGACGATCTCACGCAAACCGACATCCGTTTTATCACATTTGTTTACATGAACCTTACCAATGAAGAAATTTCGCTTTTGCTGAATATCACCCCTCAATCTTGCCGCAAAAGAAGGGAGCGCATAGCCAGGAAACTGGGACTGACGGGATACTCTAAACTTCCAGCTTATTTATCAGGCATTTAGAAAAAATGTCACAAAATGTCGCAGGGACTTTCGCATTATGTCGCAGGCATTTAACATTTCAAACATTTCTTCGCGTATAGATTTGCGGCAATTAATTATTTGTTTCATTAAAAATCATTACGATGACTAAAAAAATTTTATTCTTGTTACTTGCCGGATGCTTTGCCGTTCATGCATTTTCACAATCGGTATGGAATCCGTTGAATTCAGGATCGGAATCAAATCTGTATGCCGTTGATTTTATCGATGAGCTGCACGGCCTGGCTGTGGGCGCCGAGGGAACAATTTTGAAAACCTCCGATGGCGGCAATTTCTGGCAACTCATCGATGCAGGCATTTTCGGACCTCTTTTGTCTGTTGATTATATCGATGCCCAGCAAGCCATCATTACCGGTGGCAACGGGCTGATCCTGAAAACCACAGACGCGGGGGACAGCTGGCAGCAGGTGCCTTCCAACGGCGTGACTGTAGATTTACTTGGCCTTGATATGCTGCCCTCGGGGAGCGGACTGGCATGCGGGCTTAACCAGACCGTTCTGTGGACCACAAATGGCGGAGATAATTGGGAGGTTATCCGCACCGATTACTTCGGCAGCTTTACCTCTGCCCATATCCTGAACGATACCCTAGCGTTTGTGTATGGTGAGAATTCTATATTCAACCACCTCGTCGGGAAAATCACCATGGGCGGCGACAGCCTGGATTTCAGCTATTTTTACATTAACAACAACGGAACGCTTACGGAAGGTATAATCAATGCTGGTTACCATTTCAATGAGGATTCGTGTGTGACCGCCGGTGCCATTTTCCCGGGCGCGGCCGCCATCACCTGCAACCGCCCATGGGGACAAACCTCATGGGAACCCTCATTTATTATGAATGAATTTTTCCTTGCAGGGCTTGACTTTGCCGGCGATTACGGCGTTTCTGTAGGCGGGGCCTATGCCGGAGGTGATCCCAATATTATTATCGAATCGTATGATAAAGGGCATAACTGGGAGATTATTCCGCAAACCACAAAAAAAGACGGTTCTTACTATGCCGTAAAGCTGATAGGCGATGCCGGTTACATTGTGGGCGATGGAGGATTGATCCTGAAGAAGGAAGGACAGCCCCAGCAGCCCTGGACCTTTACTGTGACCGGGCAGGCGCATACCATTAATGTTCCCGTTTCGGCTTTTCCGAATATTTTCGGTCAGCCGCTGGAGGAAGGGGACTGGGTCGGAGTATTCTTTGCCGGTGTGGATGGTGTTGAGATGTGCGGCGGAGCGGCCATGATCGATCAGAACGGCGCTGCAGTGGTTATAGCTTATGGTGACGATGCAACAACGTCTGAAAAGGACGGATTCACTCCGGGTGAAACATTCAGATGGAGGATATTCGATGCAACGGAACAGACTGAATATCCAGCCGGGGCCACTTATGACGACATGATGCCCAACCAGGAACAGTTTGCCGATTTCGGTCTTTCAAAACTCACAAGCCTCGAAGTGATGTATTGCCGGTATTACAGCCTTGCGCAGGGCTGGAACAGCATGTCAGGCAATATCCTGCCTTTCGATGCAGCCGTGGAGAACATCTTTGCACCCGTTGGTGACCAGCTTACCATCGTAAGAAACCTTACCTCCGTATACTGGCCGGGCGAAAACATCAATACCATCGGAGATTTCGACAATGATTCGGGCTATGCCGTGAAGACATCGGGCGCTGCCGATTTCAGCATTTGCGGAATCGGGTTTTCATCCCCTGAACTGACCCTCTCACCAGGATGGCACTACCTGCCGGTGCTGAGCGAATGCAGTGTGAACGTGATGGAGTTGTTTGGCGCACATCTGAGCGACCTGATCATTATTCAGGATTTGATTGGCACCTCGGTCTTCTGGCCTGAGATGGGAATTTAT
>JBKHBQ010000322.1:0-3935 GCA_046542305.1 Bacteroidales bacterium | reverse complement strand
TGATTAAAGCCCAAAACATATAAAGATACCTACATGTTTGAGCGATGGCCTGTGTTTTTACCTCTTTAACAGTAATTTAACAAGGGTGATGGAAATTACTCAACAAATTGTATGTTGTACAGATTTTTTTGAAAAAGATCACATCGACAGTGTGGGGGTGCGGATTTTGTAATAGTCATTTTTTTAGAACAATCCGCCGGAGTATCCAACTCCCGCGAAATCCTTTTCAATATAGTCAGTAGGAATTTTGGGCGATTAATGCTTCTTTTCTTAAATGAACAAAATATTGGATTAAAGCCCCGCATAGTGGATGGAATCCTTGAATAATTAACGGCTATTTATACATAGCAATTAACGCCGCCATTACTTTATGCAGGCAGAGAGCAAAGACTAACACAGGCAAACAATTATCTCACCTCACCACCACCTCGTCCGCAAATATCCAGCAGGGATTGCCCGCCCCCTTATGCCAGTCGGGGCAGACGGATTTGTTTTTGGCCAGGACCCTGATGTAACGGGCAGGCGTTTTTTGTAAGATCAGCCTGAAGTCACGGGTTTGTACATCCCAGTCGTCTTCGGCAACAGGGTTCTCAATCCTTCCGAGTTTCCTGAAATTTTTACCGTCGTCCGACACCGAATATTCCACGTAGTCGGGCATAAATATCCAGGCGTTGATGTCCTGAAGGAAGCCGGTTTTCAGTTCACGGATATCCTTTTTTTTGCCGAGATCGATCACTGCATCCAGGTCCACGCCCTGATAGCCCTGCCACAGCCCGGTACGAAAATCGGTGCCGCCCCGCTGGAAGTCGATCAGGGCCACATCGCCGCCGGCGTTGTATTGGTTGGCATAAGGATGTTTGATGGTGATGGTTCTGCCAGGTGGGATCTTTTCGAAAGCAGCATTGATGCGGAGGCTCTCTGTTTTCCCGGGCGCAGTGGCTGTGGCAGTTAGGGTAGCCGAATTTTGGATCACCAGCGGTTTTGTGTAGTTGCCGGTTTGTGGCTGTTTTCCTTTTTCCTTCAGCGTATAGGTGATGTTGGCCTGCGGATCGGCATGGCCCATCCTGAGTTCTTCCCGGTCGAAAAAAACTTTTCCGGCGTCCGTCAGGAAAGGTACCGGTGTGATCAGGTGATCGGTGATTTCGGAGACCGGCCGTTCGCCTTGGGCATTTCCCCAGTTGTGACTGGCCCGGCTGCCCATTTCAAAAACCAGATACGCATCCTGCATCAGCATATCATGGGTGATGAAGGACTTGCTGTAAACCGCCCTGTTGAAAGTGGCGGTTTGAATAAATTTGTTGTCGGTATTTTGGTTGGCAACTTCAATGATGAATTCGCTCCCGTTTTCAAGATGGATGGTGACCTTATCGAAAACCGGACTCCCAACGGCATAGATGTTCGATCCGGGTGTTACCGGATAAAATCCCATCGCGCTCAATACATACCACGCCGACATCTGACCGCAATCCTCGTTTCCGCAAAGGCCATCGGGTTGGGAGGTGTACAATTCATCCATGATCCGCCGGACGGTTTCCTGGGTTTTCCATGGCTGACCGGTGTAATTGTAAAGGTACGCCATGTGATGACTGGGTTCGTTGCCATGGGCGTACTGTCCGATCAACCCGGTGATATCGGCCTGATGTCGGCCTGTAGTTTTGGCTTCCGCCGAAAAAAGTTCATCCAGCCGGGCTTCGAGTTTGTCAGGGCCACCCATCAGTTGCATCAGTCCCGACACATCCTGCGGCACATACATGCTGTATTGCCAGGCATTGGCTTCGGTATAGTTAAAGTTGACTTCCCACGGGTCGAACGGACTGAACCAGGTTTCGTTGCTCCTGGCACGCATAAAGCCGGTGGAGGGGTCGTACAGGTTTTTATAATTCTGTGCCCGTTTTATAAAGGTTTCATACGTTTCCTGCTTTCCCAGGTCTTTTGCCAGTTGCGCAATGCACCAGTCGTCGTAGGCATATTCGAGGGTTTTCGAAACCGATTCGGATTCCTTGCCGGCCGGGATGTATCCTTTGGTTTTATACCACTCCAGCCCGAACTGGTCCTGCATCGCCGATTTCATGCAGGCTTCCAGTGCCTGATTTGTATTGTAACTCCGGATGCCTTTCATATACGCGTCTACGATGACCGGAACGGCGTGGTAGCCGATCATGCAGTTGGTTTCGTTGGCTGCCAGTTCCCACACGGGAAGCAGTCCACCCTGCTCATACTGCCTGAGCATGGTTTGGATGAATTCACCGGTGCGTTCGCGATCGATGATGGTAAGCAGCGGATGTGCAGCCCGGTAGGTGTCCCAAAGCGAAAAAACGGTATACATCCGGTGGCCGTCGGCGGTGTGGATATTGTTGTCGTGTCCGCGGTATTTCCCGTCGACATCCGAATAAAGATTGGGATTAAGCAGGGCATGATATAACGCGGTGTAGAAAACTTCCTTGCGGTCATCGTCCCCCTCCACCTCAATCTTTCCGAGTTCTTTTTTCCAGGCCTCAATGGCAGATTGCCTGACCTGCTTAAATTTCCAGGCGGGCATCTCAGTTTGCCGGTTATTAAGGGCTCCATCGGCACTTACGGCTGAAATCCCGACTTTCACCATCACCTGTTCTCCCTTGCGGGTTTTAAAACCAACCCAGCCTTTAACATCCTTGCCCTGGGCCGTGCGTTTTCCTTCGAAGATTTTACCATCTGCCCTGACGCCAAAGCTTTCGAAGGGTTTAGAAAATTCAGCGTCAAAATACACGTACTGGTTGTCTGCCCAGCCGTCTGTTCTTCGGAGCCCGCGGATGCGGTTGTCGCCGACAATTTCGATCCAAAGTTCCAGAATGCGATCACTGGTAACGCCTTCGGTGAGATCGATGATGATGTTGCCCTGTTCGGATTCAGGAAACGTGTACCGATGCATGCCGGCGCGTTCGGTTACGGTAAGCTCTGCGTTGATGTTGTAATCATCGAGCAGCACCCGGTAATATCCCGGGGCGGCCTCTTCGTTGTCGTGGCTGAACCTTGATCGGTAGCCGGTTTCGGGAGCTTCTTCGGTTCCCGGATCCAACTGAACTGCACCTGCGGTGGGCATCAGCCTGATGTCGCCGTAATCGCCCACGCCTGTCCCGCTCAGATGGGTATGACTGAATCCCATGATGGTGCTGTCGGAATAATGGTAGCCCGAGCAGCCGTCCCAACTGTCCTTGCGGGTGTCCGGACTGAGCTGCACCATTCCGAACGGCATGGCGGCGCCGGGATAAACATGCCCGTGGGCATCGGTGCCGATAAAAGGATCCACATAATCCGTGATCTCTTTTTGATTGTTGCAGGAGAGCAGGATCAGGGAGAAGCAGGAAAGGAAGATTATTTTTTTCATCGTGATTATTTTTGCAGGCATGGCAGAGACGTCAGACATGGCGTCTTTGCATCAAACCTGACGTACAGGCATTTTTATTTAAAGTATGATCCTGAATCGATCAGTTTATTTTCACCATTTTTATGCAGGGCATAATTGAATCCCGGCCGCAGGCAAAAGGCACCGGTGTCGCCCTGTTTGTTCACGGCAATGTACCCCACCTGGTGATCATCAAGGTTCTTATTGGATTTTACGATCCGCATCACTGCTTCTTCACATGCTTCCTGCGGGGTGCGGCCATTGCGCATCAGTTCTACTACCAGGAAACTGCCCACGGTTTTCATAACCAATTCGCCGGTGCCTGTGGCTGTGGCGCCGCCAACCTCATTGTCCACGAAAAGCCCGCCACCGATGATAGGGGAGTCGCCGACCCTGCCGCGCATTTTGAAAGCCATGCCGCTGGTGGTGCAGGCGCCGGCAATGTCGCCGTTATTGTCGATGGCGATCAGCCCGATGGTATCGTGGTTTTCGATGTTGGGAATGGGTTTGTATTCCGAATTTTTCAGCCACTGTTCCCAGGCTTTTTTTGAGT
>JBKHBQ010000039.1:0-20773 GCA_046542305.1 Bacteroidales bacterium | reverse complement strand
ATCGATTTTGAAGAACGGTCGCGGCTTTACCCCGCTTCTGAATTTTTTACGGGTTTTTCACATCGGGACGTCGGCAAAGAAGAAGATCTCGGCGAAGTCATCGAAACCCTTCGCCGGGAAGCCGTCAGCCACCTTTCAAATTCCATCAGGGTTACCGTGCAAAGCGTCACCACGCTCAATACGCTGGAACTTAACAAACAGGTGTACCAGGAATTCAGGGAAAATCTGGCCTTATTTTCAAGGGTCGACCTGTCGGGAATCGAAACAAAGGATTATTACGACAAGCGCAAGCGAATGGCGTACGCGCTTGCATTTGTAAAAAAGGAGAAGCTCATCAGCCACTATAATGCGCTAATTGCCGAACAGAAAGACAAAATTGGCCAATGGATCAAAATTGCCCGGGGTTATATGGAAGCGGGCGATCCGTCTGGCGCCTTATCAGCCTATATGTCGTGCATGCCGTTGTTTGCCGAAGTGGATGAAGCCGTTGGTATTGTCATGCTTCTGGAGGCTTCCAGGACAGGGATCGACCAGGTGAGGGAATTTGAGGTTGAGGTGAAACAGGCCATTGCCGAACTTTACCAAAGCAACCTGTTGACGCTCGACGACGTTTGCGGATTCATTGCCTGGAACCTTTCGGAACAGGCCGGTACATTGGATGGCGAGATAAGAATTGCCAACATCACTTTCGAGGATACCAAAATGAACAGCCAGCTATCGCGGCGAATTGCCGGTACGCTTGGGGAGGAGCTAATCAAACTGGCAGGATATCATATCGTTGATCCGGATGATCTGGAACCCGGAGTTTTATCCGCACCGGGCTATTTAATAAAAGGTACATACTGGGACGAAGGCGACCGCGTGAAGATCACAGCTACATTGCGTTCGGTTGCGGATGGAAAGCCGCTGGCCACCGCAGATGGTTTCCTGCCAAAAAAGTGGATCAGGGAAATGCAGGTTTCGTGGAAACCTGAAAATTTTGCCGAAGCCCAGAACAGCCTGCATAAGTTTTCGGCAGGCGAAATTGTAAACCAAAACCTGTCGCTCGAAGTATGGACCAACCACGGAAACGACAGCCCCGTATTTGAGGCAGGCGACACCCTGCGGTTTTATATCAGAGTGAATGCCCCGTGCTATGTGAGGATTGTCAACCATTTTGCCGACGGTACGCGTGTGCTGCTGGTGGATGACATGTACATCGGTTCCGATAAAGTAAACAAGGTGGTGAAAATTTCGGATGAATTCACCTGTGAAGATCCTTTCGGTGTTGAAATCCTGCAGGTGAATGTCCAGTCGGAGAAATTCCCCCCGCTAATCACCGAAGAGAAATGGGGATATACTTTTATCAAAAACAACCTTGAAGAACTGATCAGTAATTCCAGGGGATTCAAACCCATAAAGAATGAGGATTTAAGGGCAGAGGAACGCATTATTGTAACAACCATGGATATATAATTTTTCGCCATGAAACTTCCGCCGGCATACCTGGCTGCATAAGCCCGCGGAATGGTTCATCCGGCATTCACATTAAAATCAATACGGATGAAACAGTTGATTACGAAAATAATACCACTGTTTGCTTTTTTGCTGACCGGCGCAACTCCCATTGCTCAGGCCCAAACCTTCGAAGAATACCGCAAACAGCAGGAAGAAGCTTTCAATAATTTCAAGGAGGAGAATACCCGTGCTTATCAGGAATTTGCAAAACTGGAAAAAGAGGGTATCGAAAGGCTTAAAAAGGAACTTGAGACTTATTGGGGCACACATGAAACGCGGTTATCTACACAAAAAGAATGGGTGGATTACAGCGAAGATATGCAGTCGCGTTCGGATGTGGATTTTGAAGGCGGGATCGCAAAGGTGGAAGTACTGCTGGAACCAGAAGAGACGGGCAATACCGGGACCGTTCGCGAAAAAGTACAATCTGCGGTACAAAACATGATCTTTAACACTTGCACTACCTACGACTATGGAAAGGATGAAAAGTCGGGTGAGGGATTGCTTGGTGAACCTGTGCTGGAGGGACAGCTCGTTACATTGTCGGGACAGCCGGTTTCGGTAAAAAATGCCGATATATTTCTCGAAGAAGTTAGCGCTGCCGAAAATATCAGCTATCAGGAAATCGAAGGCGCCGATGGGCAAAAGCGTATCAAGGCACAGGTAACCATCAATCTTATTCCCGAGCATGTGCAGGTGCGGGCCATGAAATTCAGCGAGCCTGTAAGCCTTCAGGCCTCCAGGTTTGAAATGCCCCGGGCGTTGATCTTTGCCATCATCGACACCGAATCGTCGTTTAACCCTATGGCCCGGTCGCCAGTTCCTGCATACGGACTTATGCAGATCGTGCCGCGATTTGCCGGCCGTGAGGCCTATCACCACCTGTATCGCTGCGATACGCTCCTGTCGTCAGATTACCTTTACAATCCCCGGAACAATATCGAACTGGGAACTGCATATCTGGACAAGCTCATGAATCATTACCTGAAGGATATCGTTGATGTGCAGTGCAGGCTCCTTTGTTCAGTGGCTGCTTACAATACCGGCACCGGCAATCTTTATAAAGCATTCAGGGATGCGCCTGCCAAAAAGGATGTGGTGGCACAGATCAACAGCATGAACTATCAGCAACTGCTTGAATTTCTTCATGCGAACCTGCCCTACGAAGAAACCCGCAATTACGTGATAAAGGTGGATCATAAAATGAAACAGTACAGTCATTGGCATCAAAATAAGGAATAGACATTATTCTCAACCTAAAAATCCAAATGTTATGATACAAAAAAAAATATGGATAACCGGTCTCCTGCTGGCATGCTGCCTGGCCGGCAGCAATCTTTCGGCCCAGACTTTTGAGGAATGGAAAAAACAGCGGCAGCAGGAAATGCAGCAGTTTAAAGAAGAGCGGCAGCAACAAATCCAGCGCCTGGCCGATGAGTTTAATCAGTACGTGGAACAACGCGACCGTGAGTACGCCGATTACCTGAAGGAGCGCTGGCGGCAGTTTGAGGTATTTCAGGGCCTTGAGCCGCCCGATGAGCCCAAGCCCGATGAGGCTCCTGTTTTCGAAGAGCCGGAGCGACCTGAGCCACCCGCTCCCTTGCCTGTAATACCACCGGCCCTCGAAGAAATACCTGCTGTAATACCTACGCCCGTTATGCCAAGGGTTACCAAAACCGAGCCTGAAAAATTTCCGAAAAATACCGCAGAGATCGATTTTTATGGCTTCCCCGTGGTGTTTGATTATGATAAAAAAATGAAGGAAAAGCTGGCGGCAGAGGTTAACGAGGATGCCATCAGCAAGTATTTCGAAACCCTGAGCAACACCGGGTACAATCAACTGCTCGAACAGCTTTTCGATTATAGCGATCAGATGAGCCTGAATGACTGGGGCTATTACATGCTGTTGAAAAATGTAGCAGGAAACATTGCCGGCACGGACAACAACACATCAGAAATGCTTACCTGGTTTTTGCTCATTAGATCGGGATACAAGGCAAAGGCCGCATTTTACGAAAACGATGTTTTCGTGTTGCTGCCCATCAGCAACCAGGTGTACGGTAAAAATTTCTTTACCTTCGACAATGTAAAATACTACATGATGGAAGGCGACCTGCTGAATGTGTTCACCTACGAAAATGATTTTCCCGATGCGCAAAAGGCCCTCGATCTCAACCTGTACGAAGCCATAGCACTGGGAGATGCATCCAGCAGTAAAAAGTACGATTTCGTTTATCAGGATCAGGCTCATCCTGTAGATATTTCATACAACAGCAACGCCATCTCCTTTTACAAGGATTATCCCTTGGCTGATATCAAGGTGTATTTCGATGCGGCGGTGTCGCCGGAAGCTAAATTTTCGCTGGCTAACAATTTTATTCCGCTGGTTCAGGGCAAAACACCTGCAGAAGCGGCAGACCTGCTGCTTCATTTTGTACAGACGGCATTCGATTACAAAACCGACCAGGAGCAGTTCGGGTATGAAAAGTTCTTTTTTGCCGAAGAAGTTTTTTATTATCCCTATTGCGACTGCGAGGACCGCTCGGTACTCCTGGCTTACCTGGTGAAAAGCCTGCTGGGCCTGGAAGTGATCGGGCTAAATTACCCCGGCCATATGGCCACGGCGATTTGTTTCGAAGATGATGTGCCCGGAGATTACATCAACTGGCAGGGTAAAAAATATGTGGTGGCCGATCCCACTTATATCGGTGCACCGCTCGGTTTGACAATGCCGCGCTATGCTGACGAAACTGCCAGGGTGATCCTGGTTGAAAACACTTATGCACAGGGAAAACAAAAGGACAAAATATGGAGCAGTGTCATGGCAGCGGGCGGTCAGCGGGGCGATAACCGGCACGACCTTATCCTTACTCCCGATGGCGGAAGCCTGGTCACAGGTTATTTTACCGGTGATTTCAGCTATGGCGATATTATGATCAGGGGAGACGAAAATCACCGGATGTTCACCCTGAAGCTGGATAAGGATATGGGCGTGCAATGGTATGGAAGCAGCAGCGGAAACGGAAAATCGGTTGCTTTCGGGCTTGCCGTAAACCCTAATGGCGATGTGCTGGTTACCGGCACATTCCAGGGCAAAATTTCTTTGGGGGGATTCAACCTGGCCAGCGCAGCCATGGATATTTTTGTGGCATGCTACCAGGGGCAGGGCGATCTGAAATGGGCCAGGCAGGCACATATCGACACGGCCAATCAAAATAATTTCCTCAATTTTGTGTCGAGGTTCACTGCCGATGGCACCCACCTGGGCAACGATCTTTATTTCGAAACAGGCGACTTCGACAACTACGGGCTGTCAGTCACTCCGGAAGGCGAGGTGATCGTTGCCGGGGCATTCAATAAAACCACCGGTATGAATGTGATGGAACTATCGATGAATGAACTGGAAAATTTCGATGTATCATCGGCGCTGAAAGAGGAAAACGACCGCCTGATCCGCGAAAGCTACGAAAAAACCATCGCGGGCCTGTTTGCCGTGGTTCACCTGGTAAATTCCAGCGGGATGTCCATTCCGGGTGAAGAAGCCCAAAAGGTGCTCGACGAATACAATCCCGGTTTTAAGAATGAATTTCCGGAGATATACAAAACCATAAAGGATATTCAGTTCATCAAAAATCAGGACGGCATTGTCACCATCCGCACCGAAGGCAGGAGCGGCGTGTCCATCGACATGATGCGCGTGGATAACAACGCCCGCATCAAGATTGTCATGCTCGAATCAGGCGACACCCGCATCGATGTACTCTCAGGAATCAGGGTTGGAAAGGCCTTTTGGTGGTACGATCTGAACTACCTGGTGATGTATCGCCTCGACGGCAACCTGCTTTTCGATTACGACACCGATCATTCACAGCAGGTGCGCAATTTGCGCGATGATATTCTCTATTAAGAAATTTGAATTATAACCAGTTAATACAAAATGATATGAAAAAAATTATCGTGATGCTTGCAACCGTGTTGCTGAGCTTACCGGCGGCCTTCGGGCAGGTCGACAAAATGAAGGACATTCTCGATGATGAAATGGACACTGAAAACTACACCCTGCGGTTTTTCGATGCCCTCACCGGAAACCCAATCAAGGGTGCTGTTGTGGAAATTGACGAAACGGGTGTTTACGAAACCGATCACGAGGGGAAGGTAAAATTCCCGCGCATCATCGAAGACGGCGGGCTTACCGTACGTTTCCAGGCTGAAGGTTATATTCCCACCGATCTTACGGTGGAAGTGATTGCCGCCACCATTTTTAACAACCGGATATCCATTTCGCCGCAAATGGCTATGGAATATTTCCGTGTGATCCTCGACTGGGGTCGCAACCCCGATGACCTGGACGCACATTTTATGAAGGAGGATGATTACCACATTTCCTACCGCAATATGAAAACTGCAAAGGATGGTGTGGCTACCCTCGACCGCGACGATACCGATAAATTCGGCCCCGAAACCATCACGGTGCGGGAAATTGAATCTGATGCCGGATATGCTTTCTGGGTGCAGGATTTTTCCAATCGCAACGATGATAATTCGCGCCGCCTTTCCAGGTCAGGTGCTGCGGTAAAGGTTTACGGAAATGGCAAGCTGCTTGAGTATGTGACCGTTCCCGAAGGTCAGAGAGGCAATAAGTGGAATGTTTTTATCATCCGGAACGGGAAAATCGAGTTAACCAATTATGTGAGCAGCATGAAGTAATCCACAAAAACGGCCTTAAGCTTTTTTATGATTTTTTCAATCAGTGCATGTTTCTGCCTGCTTAGCTTAGTTTGGCTTTCGGTTAGAAACGGTGCATGCTTTGTTAAAAGCTTTAAATCAAAGCAATTATGCCTGTTTTACCCTTCTTGCTACGAATATGTAGCATACGTGCGCAAACCCACCGTGAATTACATTTGGAGCAATCTGCCCCTAACCGGCAACTTGAAATAGCCGCCGGGTAAGCTTATATTTGCTGTTTTTTGGCCCAACCAGTTAATTCAAAAACAGCATCCGCATGAAACTCATTGTCATACATCACCATTTAAATCCCGGCGGGGTTACACGCATCATACAATCGCAGGTAAGCAGCCTGAGACAGCAACACCCCGACATGGCAATCAGCCTGATGGCTGCCCGGGTGCCCAATCCCGGTTTTTTCGAAGATCTCGGTGTAAAACTGATCCTGAACGAAGATCTCGATTACCTGCAGGATCAGGAAATCACTGCCGATCAGGCTGGTGGTCTGCTCAACAGGCTCAATGCCTTTCTCGACCAACATGTCGATAGCCACTGCCTGCTGCATGTACATAACCTCAACCTGGGCAAAAACCCTGTAATGACTTTTGCCCTTTCGCAGCAGGCCGCCAAAGGTATCCGCCTTGTAAACCATAGCCACGATTTTGCCGAAGACCGCCCCGTGAATCTGAGTTTTTTAAAACGGGTGATCGAAGGTTTGCTGAAACAAAATCTGCATAAGGTGCTTTATCCCGGCTACGACAATTATCATTACGCCGTGCTTAATTCTTTTGACTACGAGCGGCTGGAAAAAGCGGGTATCGATACCGGCCATATCACCCTGCTTCCTAACCCGGTGCATTTCGAAAAGCACAAAAACTTGCGCCGCGAGCAGGCACGTAAGATTGTTGCCGAAAATCTCGACCTGGATTTGTCCAAAAAAATCATCACTTATCCTGTGCGTGTGATCCGCCGCAAGAATATTGGTGAGCTTATTTTGTTTGCAGTAATATTTGGTGAGAAGGCCAACTGGCTGGTGACCCAACCCCCCCAAAACCCGGTGGAAATCGAGTTCTACCAACAGTGGAAGACCTTCTGCAAAAATCACCGGATCGACATCGTTTTCGAAGCAGGCACAAAGGCCAGTTTCGAAAACCTGCTTACAGCCAGCGATGTATGTATTACCACCAGTGTGCGCGAAGGATTTGGCATGGTTTTTCTTGAACCATGGTTACTCGATACGCCGGTGATGGGCAGGAATATTAGCTATGTTACTGCCGACCTGCTGGAAAACGGTATTGCGTTTCCGCTGCTTTACGATCATCTGAAGGTGAATCACAAAGGCAGGGAACAGGATTTTGCTGAATTGGAACAGGAAGAACAAATGGAGTATCTGGTTGCGCTTGTACAAAGCCAGGCCAAACGCGAAGAAGTGGTTCAAAAAAATCCTGATCTGGAAAAGCTATTTGAACAAGTGTCGCCAAAAACCATTAATCATAATAAAGAAATTGTACAGCAGAAATATTCACTTGAAAATTACGGTAACAGGCTAGATGAAATTTATAAAAAAGTGGATCAATCAATTTGATGAGCTTCAGCCCGAACCCTCCGGCATGGAGCCGGTATTGAATCCGGTGGAGGGCATCCGCGCGGTGTTCTTCGATATTTACGGAACCCTCCTGGTTTCGGCTTCAGGTGATATCGATCAGGCAACCATTTCAACAGAAAACCTGCGCACTTCACTGAAAGAATCAAACTACATCCTGCTCAAGGATGGCAGCGAGGATTCCGAAGCCGTGCTGAAATACCTGCTCGAACATTTTGTAAGTATCATCAGGCGACAGCATCACATTCATAAAAATGCAGGCAGGCAATACCCCGAAGTAGATATCAGGCAGGTTTGGGACGAACTTATCACCTTTGGTGAGAAGAAAAAGATCATCAAAAAAACCGATGACTGCGATCCCGACAGGCTGACTTTTATCTTTGAACTGCTGAGCAACAGGGTTAACCCGATGCCCGGAATGAAGGATATAATCCTGTATCTGCACGGGAAAAAATACCCGCTTGGCATTGTTTCGAACGCACAGTACTACACGCCGGTAGTGATGAACTACTACCTGACCGGCAAGGAGGAAGAAAAGGAGAACATCGAATATTTCGATCCCGACCTCACGGTAATGTCGTATACTTTATTAAAATCGAAGCCCGATTTAAGCCTGTTCAGGCCCGTAACCGAATCGCTCATGGAAAAATACGGTATCCGGCCACAGGAGGCGGTTTTCGTTGGCAACGATATGTTCAAGGATCTGTATCCTGCCAGCCAACTGGGAATGAAAACAATATTATTTGCCGGCGATAAAAGATCACTCAGGCTCAGGCATGATAAAAAAGAAGTAAACCCTCTGAAACCTGATGCCGTTATCACAGCATTAGAGCAATTGAAACAAATACTTGGCATATGAATATCAATCATTTGAACATCGGAATTTTGCATTCGCTCATTGGTAAGAACGACGGAGTTTCCATTGTAATCGATCAAACCGTAAATGCCATGGTAAACGACATGGGAATCAGGCTTGGCAACATCTATTTTTTAGCCGCTCACACCTCACCACGGTTTAATGCAGAAACTGACGATATTTTCTGGCATAAGAACAATACCCACAAAACCATCCTGAAATATTTTGCTTCGAAGCCCCCCAAGGGTTTTGATGACATGATCCACGAAAAAGCGCTTTATGCCAAGGAAGTGATTTCCAAATTCGTGAAAAAGCACAGCATCGACCTGCTGATCGCCCACAACACCTCCCATCCCTACAATTTTATTACGGCAGTGGGCCTTGGCTATTACCTGGCCGAACTGCGTGCCGAAGGAATTGTATGGCCCAATGTGATGGTGTGGTGGCACGATTCATATTACGAACGGGAAATTTTCAGCCATGCCAATCCCATCATCAAACGTTACCTTAAATATTTGCCCGGCCTTCATGTGGACGGAATTGCCTTTATCAACAAATCGCAGATCGAACTGGGAAAACGTTGGTATCAGGAATACAGCGGCGGAAACATGGACGCCTTCTTCCGCGACCGCGCCATCGTGGGGCCCAATACCAGCGAAATCACCTGGGACTGGCAGTATCAGTCGTGGGATTCCGATAAGCTGATTCACCCAGAGCAGGATAACTACAACGAATCGTTCCTCAGGGATGTAGGGCTTACCTACGAGCTCACCAAACGCAAAATGGATATCAAAAACACCGTGATCCTGTTGCAGCATACGCGGGTGGTACCCCGCAAACGCATCGAAACCGCCATTGATTTCGCATTTGAGCTGGAAAAGAAATTTATCCGCATGGACAGCCGCAAGTGCATCGCCTTGCTGGTGAGCGGCCATTCGGGCGACGAACAGTTTGAATACAAGAAATTCCTGAAAAATTATTACAAGGAAAAACTCATAGACAATCCTGACTCCAATGTAATCCTGCTCTTCGGCGAAAACGTGATCCTGTCGCACCGCGACATTATCGTGGACAAAAAGTATTACAAATTTGCGGAGATCCCCTCGATCATAGCTGCATACGGCGGCATTGGCACCTATTTTAGTGAAGTGGAGGGCTTTGGCAACAACCTGCTCGAAATGATGTCGTTCGGGCTTCCGGTACTGATCAACCGCTACAGCGTGTACGCGGAAGATATCGAACCCCTGGGTTTCAAGCTGCCGCATATCGACAACTGTGTGCTTACCAAAGAGCTGATTGATGAAGCATATCACCTGATTACCGATATGCCTTACCGCAATAAAATGGTGAAGCATAACCTGGATATTCTCAACGAAAAACTCTGCCATCAAATCATCTCTGATAAACTGCGTCCTCTGATCGTACACATGTTTACCCGGTTGCTGCAGTAGGAGATGTGACGGTTGATTTGAAAAAGTTCATAAACCAAAATAAAACATACGTAAAATGGGTGATTTTTATCAGAATGGATTGGTGACGACCCTGACCGAAATGAGGATCAGAACCGTTGAAGATCTCGAAAACGAACTTATCCGCTTCTCAGAAGTCCGCCCGATGGGGCTGATCATCCCCAGTCTGTATTCGGAACTCTCTATGCCGGCACTCGAAAAAATTGTTCAGGAATTGATGAGGGTTCCTTACCTGGGCGAAATCATCATTGGACTTGACCGCGCCAATGAAAAGGAATTTAAGCATGCCCTGCAGTATTTCAGCCGCCTTCCCCAGCACCACCGGGTACTCTGGAACGACGGCCCAAGGTTAAAAGCGCTCGACAAAAAACTCGCTGAACTTCATATATCCCCCGATCAGATGGGAAAAGGAAGAAATGCATGGTATTGTTTTGGCTACATGACGGCGTCTGAAAAATCGGAGGCCATTGCTCTGCATGATGCTGATATCCTTACCTATGACCGCAGTATGCTGGCAAGGCTGTTTTATCCTGTGGCCAACCCGGGTTTTAACTATCGTTTTGCCAAGGGATATTATTACCGTGCAAACAACGAAAAACTGCACGGCCGCGTGGTTCGCCTGCTGGTAACTCCTTTGCTGAGGGCGCTTAAAAAGTTTTTCGGGCCCCTCGAATTCCTCGAATTCCTCGATAGTTTCAGGTATCCCCTGGCCGGAGAGTTTTCGATGCGTGCCGATGTATTGAAAACCATCCGCATACCGTCGGACTGGGGACTGGAGGTGGGCATTCTTTCCGAAGTACACCGGAATAATTCTACCAACAGGATATGCCAGGTGGAGATTGCCGATCGATACGATCACAAACACCAGGAAATATCGCCAGATGATCCCGAAAAGGGCCTGCATAAAATGGTGCACGATATTTCCATGGCCATCTTTGTTAAACTGGCACAAAACGGTGTGGTGTTTTCAAGGGGCATGTTCCGTTCCATACGATCAACATATTTCAGGATCGGGCTCGATTTTGTAGAACATTACAGCAGCCTCTCGGCCTTCAACGGCATGGAGTACAACCGGCACGAAGAGGAGGAAACCGTCGACCTTTTCTCGCGCATTGTATATAAAGCCGGCGAAGATGTGCTTACCCACTGGGACCACGGTGTTTTTATCCCCAGCTGGAAGCGTGTGATGAGTGCATTGCCCGATTTTATGGACGAATTCTACGAAGCCGTGGAACTCGATAATAAATAACCAACATCAATGAAAGCTTACAAAGAAAACCTTCCCAAATCACTGATCCGGAAAATAAACGACCGGCTGGATTTTCTTTATGCCCACAAAGCCGGGGCAGAATTCAGGGAAAAACTGCTCGAACTTGTCGGAAAGCATGTCGATACCCATAATAAGGGTGGGGAAAGATGGAATGAAAAAGACATGATCCTCATCACCTACGGCGACAGTGTAATAAATTATGGTGAACCCGGTCTGAAGGTCCTGCACCGTTTTCTTAACAAACATTTTCGCGACACCCTTTCCACTGTTCACATTCTTCCGTTCTTCCCTTACAGCTCCGACGACGGCTTTTCGGTAATCGACTATACCGGAGTGAACCCAGATCTGGGCGACTGGAGCCACCTGGAATCGCTTCGGACGGATTACAAGCTGATGTTCGACCTGGTGATCAATCACATTTCGCGCCGGAGCGAGTGGTTTACCAATTACCTGCAGAATGTCCATCCGGGCAGGGATTTCTTTATCGAGGCCCATCCCGGTGACGATCTTTCCAAAGTTGTGCGGCCGCGGAGCCTTCCTTTGCTTACACCCTTCGAAAAGCCCGAAGGGACAAAATACCTCTGGACTACCTTTAGTGACGATCAGATCGATTTGGATTTTTCCAACCCGGAGGTACTCTTCGAAATGATGAAGATACTGCTGTTTTATCTCGCCCGCGGCGCAAGTATGATCAGGCTCGACGCCATCGCATTTTTGTGGAAAAAACCCGGAACTTCCTGTATTCATCTGCCCGAAACCCACGAGGTGGTAAAACTGATGCGTGATATCATGGAAGCCGCCGACCCGCATTCGATCCTGCTTACCGAAACCAATGTGCCCAACGACGAAAACCTTAGCTATTTCGGCAACGGCGACGAGGCACATATGGTATATCAGTTTTCGCTGCCGCCCTTATTGCTTCATGCGCTCTACAGCGGCAATGCATCTTACCTTACACAATGGGCATCAGGAAAATCTGACATTCCTCCCGGCTGCACCTTTTTCAATTTTACGGCCTCCCACGACGGGATCGGCGTCAGGCCGCTCGAAGGCTTGTTGCCCGAGGAGGAATTAATTGAACTTATCGCAGTGATGAAAACCAACGGTGGCATGATTTCCACCCGCCGTACCAGTGATGGAAAGGACAGGCCCTACGAGTTGAACATCACCTATTTCGATGCCATGAAACGGGCGCGCCACGGCAGGGACCACCGTCAGTTCGAACGTTTTATCTCCTCGCAAACCATTATGATGGAAATGAAGGGTATACCTGCATTTTACATCCACAGCCTGCTGGGTACGCAAAATTATTATGAGGGTGTGGAGGAAACCGGAAGGGCTCGCAGCATCAACCGGCGCAAATGGAAAGAAAACGAGATAGAAGGGCTGTTGGCTGAGGAAAATCTTCACAGCCGAGTGATGCAAAGGCTGAACAGGATCATGCACACCCGCAGGCACCAAAAAGCTTTTCACCCCGATGCCGCGCAGGAAATCCTGGATTTCGGCAATGAATTTTTTGCCCTGCGGCGAACCAGCACCGATAAAAAGCAGGTGATTGTTTGCATTACCAATGTGACTGCAATTGCCGCCACCGTCGATAAGAACAGGGTTAAAGGCAGGATTCCTGATTTCGACCTGTTTACCAAACGGTCGCCGGCCGCTGCCACCGATACCTTCGAACTGGAACCCTACCAAACGGTGTGGCTTACCGATGGCAATTATTTTAAACGCGACGACTAAGCTGTGCGTTGCCAGCCGATGCGTTAGTCAAGAATGTTTTCGTGGAATGAAACCGGATGATTGATCCTGCCAGATTTATTTTGGCCCCATCAGAGATGCTTACCGGATTTTACCATCTCGATGAAATCGTCGAATTTCATTTCCTGCTGTTCACCGGTTTTCATGTTTTTTACCGAAAGCACCTGTTTTTCCATTTCATTTTTTCCGATCAGCAATACTAACGGGATATTCTTTTTATCGGCATATCCCATTTGTTTTTTCATTTTAGCCGGGTCGGGAAAAAGCTCGGCGGCAACGCCCTGGTTGCGGATATTGTCGAGCAGTTTCAGGCAATAACGTTCTTCGTCGGGTCCGAAATTCACGAGCAGTACTTCGGTGCTCATGGCTCCGCTTTCGGGGAAGGCGCCGGTTTCGAGCAAGACATCATAAATCCGGTCGGCGCCGAACGAAATACCTACGCCTGAGGTTCCGGGCATGCCAAAAATTCCGGTGAGGTCGTCGTAGCGTCCGCCCCCGCAGATGCTTCCGATCTGCACGCCGGCAGCCTTCACTTCGATGATGGCGCCGGTGTAATAGTTGAGTCCACGGGCAAGGGTAAGATCGAGATCCACAGGTGTGGCAAGGCTCATGTCTTCAAGGATGTTGAAAACGGTTTTCATTTCCCGGATGCCTTTCAGGCCGGTTTCGCTGGATTGCAGGATATTTTCGAGCGTGGAGAACTTTTCGCTTGTGCCGCCCTGCATATCCAGAACAGGCTGCAGCTTTTCGATGGCTCCGGTGCTGATGCCTTTTTCGGCCAGTTCTTCGTTCACCTTTTCCCTACCGATCTTATCCAGTTTGTCGATGGCTACGGTGATATCCGTAATTTTTCCGGTTTCGCCGATATAATCTGCTATACCGGCGAGGATCTTGCGGTTGTTCAGCTTCACTTCCGCGCGTACTTTGAGGCGTCCGAACACCTCGTCGATCATACGGATCAGTTCCACCTCGTTGAGCAGCGAATCGCTGCCGATCACATCCACGTCGCACTGGTAAAACTCGCGGTACCTTCCGCGCTGTGGCCTGTCGGCACGCCATACCGGCTGTATCTGATAGCGCTTAAACGGGAAATTGATCTCATTGCGATGCTGTACCACATACCGGGCAAAAGGCACGGTGAGGTCATAGCGCAGTCCTTTTTCGGTGATCTGCCCTGCCAGGCTCAGCGAATCACGCTTTTTAAACTCCTGCTCGTTAACCTTACCCAAAAAATCACCCGAATTCAGAACCCTGAAAAGCAGTTTGTCACCCTCATCGCCATATTTTCCAAGCAACGAGGTGAGATTTTCCATGGCGGGCGTTTCGATGGGCAGATAACCATACAGTTGAAATACCGTTTTAATGGTGTCGAAAATATAATTGCGGCGCACCATTTCTTCAGGGGAAAAGTCCCTGGTTCCTTTAGGTATTGAAGGTTTTTGAGTCGACATTTTTAGCAGTTTCTTTTACTTTGATAATGATTGATTTCTTTTTTACAGGGGGGCCGCTGAGGTACAACACCACATATCCGATGGTGCCCGCCACCAGCGAGGAGAACAAAATCCCCACCTTGGCAATTTCGAGGGTGTAAGGGTCGGTGGCGAAGGCAAGGTTATCGATAAATATCGACATGGTAAAACCGATGCCTCCCAGAAAGCCCACCCCGATAATGTGCCTCCATTTGATCCCCGGCGGCAGGGCAGCCAGCCTGAATTTGGTGGCGAACCAGGTAAAGATGCCAATGCCCACAGGCTTGCCAAGCACCAGACCCGCAAAAATTCCCACCGAGATAGGATTGCCGATGTCGGCAATCAGATCGCCCCTGAAAACCACCCCGGCATTGGCAAAAGCAAATAATGGAATAATAAAATAGGCCACCCATGAATGCAGCGAATACTCAAGCCGGAGTAATGGCGAAATGGCATGGGTGCAGTTGTTACCAATGGTGAAAATCGCATGAATGAGCTTGCGGTTTTTTTTCGGATTGTCATCCGGGTCGTATGGCTGATCCCTGAGCCTGTCCAGCACCGCCTGGTTGAAGGATACACATTCGTTAACGGTGCTTTTTGATTTCCCCGGAATAGCCATGGCAAGCAGCACCCCAGCAATGGTGGCATGCACACCGGATTTCAGAAGGGCCAGCCACAGAAAAAAGCCCAGGAACAAATAGATCGATACACGGTATACCTTCAGGCTGTTCATCAGTATCAGCAAAACAAAAAGTACCCCTGCTATAATTAGTGCCGCCACCGATATTTTGCTGGTGTAGAACAGCGCGATCACCACTACGGCGCCAATATCATCTACGATGGCCAGTGCGGTAAGAAACAGCTTGAGCGACAATGGCACCCGTTTTCCGAGCAGCGTCATCACCCCCAGGGCAAAGGCAATATCTGTAGCCATGGGAATACCCCAGCCCGACCAGCCGACCCCGTCATAATTGAACATTTCGTAAAACACAGCAGGAACAAGCATTCCGCCGATAGCTGCAAAAGCAGGCAGGGCGGCACTTTTTAGGGTGGAAAGCTCGCCGGTTTGTGTTTCGCGCTTGATTTCCAAACCCACAAGGAGGAAAAATACAGCCATCAATCCATCGTTGATCCACAGTATCAATGGCTTGCTCAGCTCGAAGTTTTCTACCGCCAGGGTGATCGTGTTGCGGAAAAATGCAAAATAGCTATCAGAAAAAGGCGAATTTGCCAAAAGCAGTGCCAGCACCGTAACAAACATCAACAGGATTCCGCTGAAGGCTTCCATTTTGATGAATTTGTTCAGCGGATTGACGATCTCGAACAGCAGTGGACGCTTCCTGAAAAATGCTAAATACTTCATATCTGGCGGGTTATATACTAATTCCAACCTGCTCGAGCAGGTTTCGCATGTATTCATCAACACCCGCATCACCTTCGGCGGGAGCCCACGGCGCAAAGTTCTTTGCTGAAAAAGGCAGGTAAGGACCTTCTTTCAATTCATAAGCAACCGACCCCGGTTCCAGTGAGATCAGGCTGTGATAGGTGCGCGCAGGAATCTCCACCCCGTATCTGCCTTCGCGGGGATCCAGCATAACATGATCGGCAATACGACCCTCGTCATCAAAGGTAAAAACCACAAAGCGTCCGCGCAAAGCCAGAAATACCTCGAACCGGTCGGGATCTTCGTGCTTGTGCGGCTGGATATAGGTGCCGGGTTCCATGGCATTCAACAGGCGGTTGATCGGATCTTCCAGTTGGGGATGAAAATTGTGATTCATCCGCTTACGGTCCGTTTGCCGCGCCTTCGATGAGGTCTGGTCTAAAATATTATCATCAATCCTGATCATCGTCTTTCGTATTTTTCAGGGTACAAAGCTATGAAATTTGGAGGAGAGTGATTTGGATTTGAATGGTTCTCAGATTCAGCCATCATTATCCGAAGTAATTCAGCCGTTTCAGCACCAGGGCCTTGTATTTTCTGCCTATGGGAATCTTTTCGTCGCCAATACCTACGGCTCCCGGCGAGATCGAGGATATTTTATTCACAGGCACAACAAATGACTTGTGCACCCGGATAAACCTGGTTTCGGGGAGTTCATTCTCCAGGTGGCCGATCTGGTATTTTGCAAAATGAGTTTCTCCGGTCAGGTGGATTTTCACGTAGTCTTTCATGCTTTCGATAAAAAGAATTTCATCAAACGGCACTTTTATCATGGTTTTGTTTTTCCTGATGAAGAGGTGATTTTTTTCGCCATGCTTTTCCACATTCAGGGGTTTGGGGGCAGTTGCATACTCCTGCCTGCGGGCATAGAATTTATTAAGGGCTTTCAGGAAACGGTTGAACGAAATGGGTTTGAGCAGGTAATCGAGCACATCCAGGTCGAAGGCTTCGATGGCGTAATTGCGGTAAGCCGTTGTAAAAATAACCATTGGCGGATGGTTCAGGGTTTTCAAAAATTCAATACCGGTGAGTTCGGGCATCTGGATATCCAGAAAAAGCAGGTCGATCTGTTTGTTTTTCAAAACACCGAAGGCTTCCATGGCATTGCTGCATTTTGCCACCAGGTCCACATCATCCAGTTTTTCGATATGCGATTCGATCACCCGCAGGGCAAGCGGCTCATCATCTACGGCAAGGCATTTTATTTTCATCATCCGGTGATATTAGTTCTGGAATTCAGGTTGAGCTTCAAAGTTACTGAAAAAGTGTGTTCAGCGTTATTCAACTTCAAATCATAGGCCTCGCCATAGATCAGGTCGAGCCTGCGTCTCACATTCTTCAGTCCGATGCCTTCGGTGTAGCCGGTTTCGTCATTCTGCCCGGCAGCAGGCTTTGTATTTTGTATCTTAAAGATCAGGCTGTAATCCTTCACATCGAGCAAAATATTCATCCGGGGATTTCCGATCTGGCGGCTCATGCCGTGTTTAAAGCCGTTTTCAACGAAAGGAATCAGCAGCAACGGCGCGATCATTTTACCGTTTATGCGGCCCTGCACCTCAAGGTTCACCTTAAGTCCGCGGGGATATCTGATTTTTTCCAGGTCCAGGTAATCCTTCAGCAATTGAATCTCCTTTTCCAACGGGACCCTCGGCACATTGCATTCGTAAAGCATATAGCTCAGCAAGTCGGAAAGTTTCACCACCACCTCGGGCGCCCTGTCGCTTTTGTCGAGTGTAAGCGCATAAAGATTGTTCAGGGTATTGAACAGAAAGTGCGGATGAATCTGGCTTTTGAGAAACTTCAGTTCCGATTCCAGTTTTTGCTGTTG
The DNA here is from genome assembly GCA_046542305.1 of Bacteroidales bacterium. GTDB lineage: Bacteria > Bacteroidota > Bacteroidia > Bacteroidales > 4484-276 > JBKHBQ01. The sequence continues at coordinate 2,854 of JBKHBQ010000039.1, read as the reverse complement.
CAATTCACGGTTTTCTTTCTGATCTACAAACCAGTACTCGAAAAGCTTGATCGACGCAAATATCGCCGCCATCACATAGATGTTGAAAAAGATGTAAATGTAATTGAACCTGAAGAACGGGCCGGTATTCTCTCCGGGATAAAGCACCGGATACGTAACGAAGACGATCGTGCTGCGCTGAAGCAGCATAAAAAACAGCGCGCTCAACACAAAATACAGCAAAAACATTTTGTAGCGCCGCTGCATCAGATACTCCGGAATGAGGAAGTAAACCGTAAAATAAGCGGCACCAACATCTATCCAGGCCGTCATTCCGAACTGGAACAATGCGCCCTTCAGATCAACACTCGTGTAGAGGATCGAATAAATACAGGCGTAGGCAAAAGTATAGGTGACCCACAGCAGCAGGTGCAGCGCCCACCGGTAGCGGCCATAGTGCTTCCGGCCGGTAACATCGCCAAGGTTTACACGTCGTCTTCTCATTTCATTTTTTCCTGAATCCCAAAGGTAACAATTCTCGTGTGCGGCAGATGAGAAAGTAGACATGGAGCAACGTCGCACCGACAAACGAATACCTGCCGCAACCGAACGGCATTTGTTTTACATGAAAAGAATTGTTGATGGCTGCGGATTGCATTGGTCGAATAAATTTGATCGGGAAGAAATATGATGATAGTTTAGCGGCAAATTTCACACATAAAAAAAATACTGAAATGAACCTGAAATCCACACTGAACATTATGCTGCTTTTACATTTTCTGATCGTCACGCTGCAGGTTTCCTTTGCCCAGGAAAAAAGTGCAGCCTCAGGCATGATCATCAATCCCGAAAGCGCGGCATACGATCATCCGCGCGAGCGCTACCTGGTATCCTGCTTTGGCTCGAATGCAATTGTGGCCATCGACAAATCAACACTCCGGGAAGAAATTTTTGCAGAAGGCATCACCAAGCCTCTGGGCAATTGCATTCTCGAGGGGGTATTGTATGTTTCGTCGCAGCAAAACCTGATCGGTTTCGATCTTGTAAATGCCGAAGTGGTTTTTCAACTCCACATCCCCTGTATTCAACATCTTGACGGGATGACCACCGATGGCGATGGAAATCTTTACGTGATCGATACCGGCGGAAAAATCCACAAAGTCGATACTGAAACCGGCGCTACCGCCTGCGTGGTTTCTTCGGGCCTGGCACAATCGGTTCAGGATTGCATATTCGATCCCTACAACAACAGGTTGCTTGCCGTAGCCTGGAAAGCCAACGCACCCATTCAGGCCATTGATCTGGAAACTTATGAGGTGTCCACCGCCACCACCACCAACTTCGGATATTTCGACGGGATTACCATCGACCCGGAAGGCCGGGTGTATGTGGCTTCGCATCAGTCGCCAGGAAAAATTATCCGCTACAACAATGCACTCACCGGACACGAAATCATTTCCACGGGCCATGATGAACCGGCTGGCCTGGACTACAACGCTTACGACCACGTACTTGCCGTGCCGAATTTCCTGGGAAATAAAGTGGATTTTATCGATGTGCAGCCGACAGGAATGATTGATTCCGGGAAAATCAAAAACCAACTCCTGATCTGTCCCAATCCCAACCAGGGCATTTTCAGCCTGATGATGAAAAATCCGCCTGCAGGACAGGCCATGCTCCTGATGGCTGATTCGAAAGGTGAAAGCATTTTCAGCCGGCATTTTTGCTTTCTGGAGGATCAGCGGAAAACCATCGACTTTTCACATTTACCGAAAGGGCAATATTTCCTTTCGCTGATAAACGACGATGTGCTTTATTCAAGTACGGTACTTATACACTGATAAAAGATGAAAACCTATGTCAATCATTTTTGGTTGCGGATTTGCTGCATGATCAGCCTATTTTTCCTGATCGTGTTTGTTCCCTTTGCCATCCTGGCGATGGAAACTGTGGCAGCGATCATGACAGGTGCAGCCGTATTGCTGGTGATATGGGTTTTTTATTTTGTAAGAACCAGGGTGAAATCAAATCCCGATAACAGAAAAAGAAAGGCTGTGATGAGGAGAACCATGATTTTTTAATTTGTTTCGTCTTTAACCTGTTTGATTCATAAATTTTGTGGAATTCTTTGTGTTTTGGAGTCTTTGTGGCAAAAGGAATAATAGCCACGAAGGCAGAAAGACGCTAAGCTTCACTAAGATATTTGATTTCATGAATTAATCAGGTTAAAACCACGAATCCGGTATCACCGGAAATGGGGGCGCCTGCCGGCAGAAAGTGGCCGGCAGGTTTTTTATTTTGCTTTCGCTTTAAACAGCCCTGAAGTGATCACCTCGATAAGCAATCCGTAAATGGCCCCCAACACGACGGTCCACACGAACATGCTCATCCGGCTGAAATCGGGATTTTCGGGCGCCATCAATCCGCTATAGGCCAGCGGCAGGCTGAACAAAGTGCCAAGCACAATGCCGTGAATGGCCCAATGGCCGAAATTGAATCGGCTCAGTCCAATGGCAAAGCCCATCAGCAGGCGGCTCGAAATAATCTGTGCCGCCACGGGATACGGCAGCGGTTCGGGACCGCTGGCCGCAAACGAATAACACACCAGACCGAACAATAATCCGCCCAGCGTAGCAATGATCAATCTTTTTACCGGTTTCATAAATGACCTCCCTTTTTTGATGAATAGTGAATTAATGACCAAAAGCAAATATATTAAAATATACTTCCAACCGTAGCTCAGGCAGAAAAAAAAGGATCCGGGAAAACCATAATCCTACTCCTGTCCTATCCCAATCCCGGAACCGGTGCGATAAGCGCATCAGGCATCAGCCGGTTAAAGAAATTGATTATGGATCTTAACGACCACCGTATG
>JBKHBQ010000321.1:0-3952 GCA_046542305.1 Bacteroidales bacterium | reverse complement strand
ATATATAGAACAGTACCTTGGCGTTACGATTCCAGGCCTGGGGCTGCTCATGATCCTGATGGTGATCACACTGGTCGGTTTTATCGGCTCATCATTTTTGTTCAGGCCGGTGGCGGCATATTTCGACAGGCTGATCAGCCGGGCGCCGCTGGTGAAGATCATCTACTCTTCGGTGAAGGATCTGCTTTCGGCATTTGTAGGGCAGAAGCGCCGGTTTAACCAGCCTGTGCTGGTAAAGGTAAGCCGCGACGGTGCACTGGAAAAAGTAGGGTTTGTTACCAACGATGATCTTTCGGATCTTGGAATCAAGGAAAAAAAACTGGCAGTTTACCTGCCGCATTCCTATGCCTGGTCGGGCAACCTGTTTATTGTGCCGGCCGAATACGTTACGAAAATAGATGCCCCTGCCGCTGAGGTGATGAAATACATTATTTCGGCCGGCGTTACGAACTTTAATAAGGAGAATTTGATTTATGAAGAAACCAACAATTCTGGTCACCAACGACGATGGAGTAACGGCCCCGGGAATCAGGGTATTGATAAAAGTAATGCGTAACTTAGGTGAAGTGGTGGTGGTTGCCCCCGATCGTCCACGTTCGGGACAGGGACACGCCATTACGGTTGCCGAGCCCCTGCGCGTGAAACTTATTGCCGAAGAGGAAAACTACAGGGAATACAGTTGCAACGGAACGCCGGTTGATTGTGTGAAGCTGGGGGCGCAGATCGTGCTCAAACGCAAGCCCGACCTGTTGGTTTCTGGTATCAACCATGGTTCCAACGCTTCTATCAATGTGGTGTATTCAGGTACCATGGCAGCGGTGCTGGAGGCTGCCATCGACAAGATCCCGGCCATCGGGTATTCGCTGAACGATTATTCGGCGAAAGCCATATTCAGCCATACTGAGGAATATGTAAGGCAAATTGCCGCCGATGTGCTCGAAAACGGACTCCCGGATGGTGTATGCCTGAATGTGAATTTCCCGGAATTCCGCGAAGAGGAAGAAATGCAGGGTATCAAAGTGTGCAGGCAAGCCATGGGTTCGTGGGTGGAAGAATTCGATGAAAGACAAGATCCTCACGGAAGAAATTACTACTGGATTACAGGTGTGTTCAGCAATCCCGATCATAAGGACGGGACAGATACCTGGGCTCTCGAACACAATTATACTGCCGTGGTGCCTATGAAATTCGATTTTACACATTACGAAGCCATCGAAAAAATTGGCCGTATGCCCTTCGCATCCAACGTTAAAACCAATGCCGTTCCACGGAGTAATTAACCCTGAGATTTTCGAAATTGAAATAGGATGGTTTTTTTTAAAAAAGCGCTAAAGAAAAATTCGTATGCATTCGGAGCCTTTCTGGCGGTGGTTTCGCCTGTGGTTTTCCTGTTCATTATCTACTGGTTGTTTGCTTTTTTTTCATCATTTGCCAACCTCAGGCCTTATGGTATCGAAAAATTTTACCTGCTTGCCATTTCCATTAATCTGCTGCTGATGCGTTATTACCTGGTAAATGCTAAATTTGTAAAAACCGGTAAAAGCATCCTGGCAGTTACCTTTATTTTCATGATATTCTTTTTTGTGTTCCAATAGGCGATTCAATGAAATATTACATCATTGCTGGTGAGGCTTCCGGCGATCTGCACGCCGCTAACCTGATGCGTGAGCTCAAAAAGCTGGATGGCGATGCACGTTTCAGGGCCTGGGGTGGCGAACTGATGGAAAACCAGGGCGCCGGGCTGGTGAAACATTACCGCGATCTGGCATTTATGGGTTTTGCCGAAGTGATTGCCAACCTTGGTACCATTTACAAAAATCTTTCTTTGTGTAAAAAAGATATTGTGGACTACAGTCCCGACGTGCTGATTCTGGTGGATTACCCCGGGTTTAACCTCAGGATGGCCGAATTTGCGCACCGGAAGGGTTTTCGGGTGTTTTATTATATTTCGCCACAGGTGTGGGCCTGGAAAAAATCGCGGGTGCATAAAATCAGGAAATATGTCGACAGGATGTTTGTGATCCTGCCATTCGAACAGGAGTTTTATAAAAAGTACGAAGTGGATGTAAGTTTCGTCGGCCATCCTTTGCTTGATGCCATCGAAGCCGAAAAGCAGAAGCTGGGTACGTTGCAGGAGTTTAAAACCGCCTATGGACTTGACCATCGTCCCATCATTGCCATTCTTCCGGGAAGTCGCAAACAGGAAATATCCACCATGCTGCCGGTGATGGCTTCCGTAATTCCTGATTTTCCGGATTATCAGTTTATAATCGCTGCAGCACCATCCATACCCGATGATTTTTATACACACTTGTTGCCCGCTAATCACATCAAAAAAGTCACCGGAAAAACCCATGAACTGCTGCACCATTCCATTGCTGCTTTGGTAACTTCCGGTACGGCTACCCTCGAAACGGCACTGCTGGGCATCCCGCAGGTGGTTTGCTACAAGGGTAATTATGTATCCTACCAGATTGCCAAACGCATTGTGGATATCAAATATATATCCCTGGTGAACCTCATTATGGACAAGGAAGTGGTAACCGAGCTCATCCAGCGCGAAATGAACAGAACGCGGCTGTCAACCGAACTAAAAAAACTGATCTCGGGAGAAAAACGGCAGCAAATTCTGGCAGATTATGATAAGCTGCGCGAAAAGTTAGGGGGGACGGGTGCTTCCGAACTTGCTGCAAAACTCATGATCGGCGAGCTGGGTAAACTGTAGAAGACCTTTTATTTCAGTAGCTTAGTGCCGTCCAATTAATCTGTCATCCACTTTTGTTGAGTCTTTTTTCTGCCAAAATTCAACATATGTTTAAAAGTGAATTGATTTTTAAATGAAAAATTATTTACTTTCGCCAGCTTATTATTTATCAAATCAATCATTTATGAAAAAGATTTCTTTACTCATGCTCGTGCTGTGCCTTTTTGCAGCCGAGGCTTTCTCCGGAGGATATCAGGTAAGGCTTCAGGGGCACCGGCAAACCGCCATGGGATTGGTGGGCACATCATTGTTTGGCGACGCCAGCAATTTGTTTTATAATCCCGCCGGACTATCGCTCATGAAAACCAAACACAGTTTTCTTGTGGGCGGAAGCGGAATTTTTAACAACACGATCTTTAGCCTGGAAAATTCGATATATCAGGCAGAAACCGACAACCCGATGGGAACACCACTGTTTGCTTACGGCGCATCCATGGTTACCGATAAGCTTGGTGTTGGCCTTGGCGTTTATACACCTTTTGGCAGTTCGGCCAAATGGGGCGACGACTGGGCAGGCGCCCACCTTATCCAGGATATATCCATGCGGGTATTTTTTATCCAGCCTACCGTGAGCTATAAATTTAATGAGATATTCAGCGTGGGTGCCGGTTTCGTGTTTGCCACCGGAAGCGTGGAGCTCAATAGGGCAGTACCTTACAACAGCGCCGATGCCATGGGTCAGGTTAACCTGCAGGGCAACACCACGGCTTTCGGCTTTAATGCCGGAGTGATGGTTACCCCCACCGAAGCGTGGAGCATCGGTGTAAATTACCGGTCGAAGGTGGTGATGTCGATGGAAGGCGGTGACGCCGATTTTACCATTCCCACCTCGGTTCAAACCATTATACCTTCGCAAAATAAATTCGACGCCGATCTGCCGTTGCCGGCAAACCTCGATCTGGGTGTATCATACAGGTTTTCTGAAAAATTCCTGCTCTCGGCTGAAGTCAATTATGTGTTCTGGGATACCTACGACAGTTTGAATTTTACCTTTGAAAAAGAACCCGAATTGTTAAACTCCAATAACCCGAGGCTTTACGAAAATACACTGATATTCCGATTGGGTGGCGAGTACCAGATCAACGAAATGATTACCGTGCGTGCCGGCGTCTATTATGACCCGACGCCGACCAACGAAGACTATTTCAATCCGGAAACACCTAGTCTCGACACTTACGGCCTCAGCTT
>JBKHBQ010000320.1:0-3953 GCA_046542305.1 Bacteroidales bacterium | reverse complement strand
GAATATGAAAAGAACGATCCTATTCATCATAAGCCTGATCATTCTTCCTGCTACCTTGCTGATGGCGCAGGATGCCACCGGCACTACTGAGGCCGCCGACAGCAGCGCTCCCCTTGCCGTGGGACCCAAGGCAAGCTGGGACAAAACAATTTACCGTATGGGTGAGTTGAAATACAAAGTTCCCAGGGAAGCCGAATTTACCCTTACCAATGCAGGAAACGTGCCGCTGCTGATCACCTACGCCAGGGCTTCGTGCGGCTGCATCGACCTCGAATATACTGAAGCACCTGTGTTGCCAGGCAAGTCAACAAAAATTAAGGTAACCTACGATGGCACAGAAATAGATGATTTTCTTAAAACCATCACCGTGGTGACCAATGCCGACGACCAGCCCACCACTCTGCAGATCACGGGTAAGGTGGTGAATGAATGATCCCGGAATAATAAAGGCATATAATACCTTTCCCTGAAATTTGCAGGCGAAAGGTTTTTTTGTCCCTGGCTTTACGGTCCACAAACCACGCATATCGTTCAAAAAAAAGCTTATTTTTGGTGAAATAACGAATGCAGGCGCATATGAAGAAAATCCGGTTAAAAGTTGCTGATAAAACAACAGAGGTCTTAATAGGAGAGCATATTGCCGGATTCCGGGAGCACGTGCCCGACAATACATGTGTGATTACGGATGAAAACGTCAACCGGCTGTACGGCATGTATTGGGACGACCTGCCTACCATTGTTCTTGAAGCCGGCGAACTTCAGAAAACATTGTCAACCGTTGAGAAAATCTGCACCCGGCTGTTGAATTTTGGGCTGGATCGTTCGGGATTTATCGTGGGAATCGGCGGCGGAATAGTGTGTGATATAGCCGGATTTGCAGCCAGCATATTTATGCGCGGCGTACCTTTCGGATTTGTGCCGACCACTCTTCTGGCGCAGGCCGATGCTGCGATGGGCGGAAAGAACGGCGTGAACCTGCACGGATACAAAAATATTATCGGCTCGATTTCGCAGCCCGAGTTTATTTTCAGTGATCCCAACGTACTTACCACCCTGCCCGAAGCTGAAATTGCCAACGGATTTTCCGAGATGGTCAAGCATGCCCTGATTGCCGATGAAGCAATGTTCGAATTCATGGAGCGCCATATGGATGACATGAGGCAGCTTTATCCCGAAGTGATCGGCCACCTGCTTTCCCGGTCGGTGGAGATTAAAGCGGATATCGTGGCACGCGATGTATACGAATCGGGCGAACGGCGGCTGCTGAATTTCGGGCACACCTTTGGCCATGCCATCGAAAAGGTAAGCGGCATCTCTCATGGTGCCGCCGTGAGCCTGGGCATGATCATCGCAGGGCGGTACTCCGTTTCCAGAAATTATTTTAAGGCTTACGACCTTGAACGGATGGAAAATCTGCTCCGGGAACTGGGTCTGCCGGTGAGGATGCCGCTGCCGGAAGAAGTGATATATGAGGCCGTGCTGGCCGATAAAAAACGGAGCAGGACCCATATTCATTTTGTGGCACTCCAAGCCATCGGGGCAGCGTTTATCGACCTGCTTCCGCTAGCCGAACTGAAGCAGATGAAAATCCATTGATATGCACCTCAGCGTTTTTCCGTCGAACGTTTCCGGGACGATTTTTGCCCCGGCTTCCAAATCGCATTTTATCCGTGCCGCTACCATGGCAATGCTTTCCGCAGGCGTTTCCACGATCAGGAATCCTTCGGACTGTGACGATGCCAAATTCATGCTGCGGATTGCTGTACAAATGGGAGCGCGCATAGATGTTAATGATCAAATTATGTTTGTTAAGGGCGGATTAAATTATGCTGGCGGAACACTCGATTGCGGAGAATCTGCGCTGGCCGCCAGGTTAGTCATTCCCATTGCGGCCCTTTGCGAACGCAAATCTGTTGTGGAAGGATACAGAACCCTGAAGAAACGCGAAATGGGACCGGTGGAGGAAGTAATGAAGCCTCTTGGTGCCAGGTGCAAAAGCACCGGCGGGTATTTGCCGGTGTGGGTGGAGGGGCCGTTAAAAGGTGGCCACATCAGATTTGATGGTTCCCAGACTTCGCAACTGCTGTCGGGGCTTCTGATGGCATTGCCCTTTGCCGAAAAAGATTCGGTGCTGGAGGTGCAAAACCTGAAAAGCCAGCCCTATATCGATCTTACCTTGAAAGTACTTGGCGATTTCGGAATTCAAATCCATCATGAGGGTTACAGCGTTTTTGTGGTTCCTGGCGCACAAACTGCCGCACCGGCAAACATACAGGTTGACGGCGACTGGAGTGCGGGGGCTTTTCTGCTGGTGGCAGGCACCATTGCAGGGGATCTGTTGATAAAAGGACTGGATGTTGATTCCCTCCAGGCCGACCGCCGGGTGCTTGAAGCTTTGCAGAGTGCAGGTGCTGATGTTGAGGTTTCAGAATCGGGAATGCTGGTGAGGCAGGGGAAAATTCAACCTTTCGAATTCGACGCCACCCATTGCCCCGATCTTTTCCCGCCACTTGCCGTGCTGGCTGCAAGTGCCAAAGGAACAAGCAGGATCAGGGGAATTCACAGGCTGAAAAATAAGGAAAGCCGCCGCGACATTGTTCTACAGCAGGAATTGGGGAAACTTGGAATCAACATCATTTTGCAGGGCGATGAGCTGATCGTAACCGGCGGCGCGATAAAAACTGGTACTGTGAACCCGCATGGTGATCACCGGATTGCCATGGCCGGTGCCCTCATGGCCCTGAAAGCAGCAGGCCCGGTGACGATCGTTAATGCAGGCTGTGTTTCCAAATCCTGGCCTGCATTTTTTACGGATTTCCAGAATATTGGGGTTACCGTGAGGTCAGGGAAACAAATGCCTACCTGAAAAGCCGCCACTAAAGCGTTGATCTCATATAAGTCTTAAACATAAAATCCCCGATTGAAAACCATAATCAGGGATTTTCATTCATGTTGGTCCGGCGGTTATTTCCTTCTGGTCAATTCTTTTGGGATCCGGCCGTTGCGGATTGCTTCCGAGCGGAGTTTGCGTCCCACGATCTTCTCCACCATTTTGCCGATCTCCAGTACCTTATCCACATCCACTCCGGTATCGATACCCATTTCGTCCATCATCACCACCATGTCTTCAGTGGGGACCAATCCCACATCCGTCGGATCTTTGTAATAATATGTACCGGTACCGGGAACGGGTACGCCATCGACGAAATTGGCCGGCTGTCCGCCGGTTCCTCCCATGGTCGATTCGTAGTTGGTTATGCCCGCCTGCAGGGCTGCCAGCACATTGGCCATTCCCCAACCGCGCGTGGTGTGGAAATGGGCGATCTGTTTTTTGGGATCTTTTACGCGGCTGAGCATTTTGGAAAAATACTCGTACACCCGGTCGGGCGAAGCCGATCCGTCGTGGTCGGCATGTTCTACGTCATTGGCGCCGATGTCGAACCAGCGGTTGGTAAACTCGATGGCCTTGTCCATATCGGTTGGCCCTTCGATGGGGCAGCCCCAGATTGTGCTCACCGTGCCGTTCACCTTCAGGCCGGCATCCCGGGCTTTCTTTACCCACTCCTCACTCATCTTCCAATATTCATCGATGGTGAGTCCGGAGTTTTTTTTCTGGTGCGATTCGCTGGTGGATACCATCAGCAGGATGCGATCGGGACCGTAACCCTCGAGCTTTGCCTGGATGGCACGTTCAATCGATCGTTCGCGAATGGTGATCGCCGTCAGCATCACATCGTCCAGCAGATGTTTCACGCGCTTGCTGTTGCGAAGTTTCTTAAATAATTCATCGGCATCCTTAAACTGAGGCATACCCTTCGGATTGCCGAAATTAGTCACTTCGATGTGCTTGAAGCCTGCAAGCAACAATTGTTCTGACAACCATAATTTGGCTTCCGTCGGAATGAATTTTTCCTCATGCTGAAAACCATCCCTCACGGTGATATCGCCAATGA
>JBKHBQ010000319.1:0-3965 GCA_046542305.1 Bacteroidales bacterium | reverse complement strand
TATGTATTTTTGACCTTCAAAACTTTGAAGCATGGACAGATCAGCTTTGCTCGGGCGGCTAAAACGACTCAGACAGGAACTCGACGGGGATGTTTATTTCGACAATGCCACACGCATCCAATACGCCACGGATGCTTCGGCTTACCGCGAACTGCCGCTGGCGGTGATCCGTCCCCGGCACAAGGCCGATGTGCAAAAGCTGGTGAGGTTTGCCGCCGAAAACAAGGCTCCGCTTATCCCGCGCGGCGCCGGCACTTCGCTGGCCGGACAGGTGGTGGGCGGCGGCATCGTGGTGGATGTGTCGCGCTACATGAACCGCATACTGGAAATCAATCCCCAGGAACACTGGGTGCGCGTGGAGCCGGGCGTGGTACTCGACGAACTGAACATGGAAGTGGCAAAGCACGGCCTGTTTTTCGGTCCGGAAACCTCCACCGCCAACCGCTGCGTGATGGGCGGCATGGTGGGCAACAATTCCTGCGGCGCACATTCGGTGATATATGGCAGCACCCGCGAGCATACGCTCGAAGTGGAAACCATTCTGAGCGATGGCTCCGTAGCCACGTTCAAATCCCTGACAAAAGCAGAATTCGAAGCAAAGCAAAACGGCGACGCGCTGGAAGCACGGCTGTATAAAAACCTTGCAGAGATGCTGTCGCTGCCCGAAAACCAGCAGGCCATCCGCGACGAATATCCCGATCCCATCGTCAAAAGGCGCAATACCGGATATGCCCTGGACCTTCTGCTGGAAACGCAGCCGTTTACCGAAAACGGCGAACCATTCAATTTTTGCAGGCTGCTGGCGGGGTCGGAAGGTACCCTGGCCTTCACCACGTCAATCAAACTCAACCTGGTGCCGCTTCCGCCAAAGGAAAAAGGGCTGGTGTGCGTGCATTTCGAAACCCTCGAAGATGCCTTCCGCGCCAACCTGATCGCGCTGAAACATAAGCCCGGTGCGGTAGAGCTGATGGATAACGTGATCCTTCAGCAAACCAAAGACAATCTTGAACAGCGCAAAAACCGTTTCTTCGTAAAAGGCGATCCGGCGGCCATCCTCATCATCGAATTTGCCCGCGAAACGCAACAGGAAATCATCTACATCGCCGATAAGATGGAATCGGATATGCGGCAGGCAGGATATGGGTACCACTTTCCGCGTGTGTTCGGCGCGGATATCGCCAAAGTATGGGCGCTGCGAAAGGCCGGGCTCGGACTGCTGTCGAATATTCCGGGTGACGCCAAGCCGGTGTCGCTGGTCGAAGACACGGCCGTGAATCCTGAAGTGCTGCCGGAATACCTGGCCGATTTTAAAACGATTCTCGAAAAATACGGGCTGGATGCCGTGTACCACGCGCACATTGCCACCGGTGAACTGCACCTGCGTCCGGTTCTCGACCTGAAAAAGCCGGAGCATGTGGAGCTGTTTTACCAGGTGGCCCTCGACACGGCGCGGCTGGTAAAAAAATACCGTGGCTCGCTGAGCGGCGAACACGGCGACGGACGTCTCCGGGGCGAGTTTATTCCGCTGATGGTGGGCGACCACAACTACAACCTGCTCCGAGAAATCAAACGCACCTGGGACCCGCACAACATCTTTAACCCTGGCAAAATCACCGACACCCCTTCGATGAAGTCAAACCTGCGGTACGAACCGGGAAAACCCACACGCAGCATCGACACGGTATTTGATTTTTCGCACGACCGGGGCATGATGCGGGCCGTGGAAAAATGCAACGGCTCGGGCGACTGCCGCAAAAGCGAACTGATCGGCGGAACCATGTGCCCCAGCTATATGGCCACCCGCGACGAAAATACCACCACCCGCGCACGCGCCAATACCCTGCGTGAATTTCTGGCCAATTCGCCCAAAAAAAATCCGTTCGACCATCGCGAGATCTACGATGTGATGGACCTTTGCCTGTCGTGCAAGGGCTGTAAATCGGAATGCCCGTCGAGCGTGGACATTGCCAAATACAAAGCCGAATTCCTGCAACATTACTACGACGAGCACGGCATCCCGTTGCGCACACGCGCCATCGCATACATTTCGCAGCTCAACCGGCTGGGGATGTTCGTACCGGATGTAGCCAACTTCTTTTTTGCAAATGCATACACTTCCCAATTCCTGAAACAGGTATTGGACTTTGCACCGAAACGCAGCATTCCGCTGCTGTATAAATACACGCTCCGCGCCTGGATGCGGCGCAGCCTGCCTGAGCTGAACCCTGAAAAACACCGGGGCGAGGTTTGTCTGTTTGTGGATGAATTTACCGAATACAACGATACTGAGATTGGCATCCGCGCCGTGGAGCTGCTCACCAGGCTGGGCTACCGTGTTCGCCTGGCCAATCACCGCGACAGCGGACGTACCTTCCTTTCGAAGGGATTGGTGCGCAAAGCGAAAAGACTGGCCAACTACAACGTTCGCGCATTGCGGAGCCTTATCAGCGAAAAGCTTCCCCTAATCGGCATCGAACCATCGGGCATCCTCACCTTCCGCGATGAATATCCCGAGCTGGTGGACCGTGAGTTGGTTGAAGACGCAAAAAAACTCGCCGGCCACGCACTGATGATCGACGAATTTCTTGAACAGGAAATCAGGGCCGGAAGGATCAGCAAAGACAGCTTCACCACCGAAAAACGCCGGATCAGACTGCACGGCCACTGCCATCAAAAATCGCTGGCATCTACCGCGCCGACTAAGTTCATGTTGTCGCTGCCCGAAAATTATGAGGTGGAAGAGATCAAATCGGGCTGCTGCGGCATGGCCGGTTCCTTCGGATACGAAAAAGAACATTACGAGGTATCGATGAAGGTGGGAGAACTGGTGCTTTTCCCGGAGGTAAGAAAAACACCGGTCGAAACCCTGATTGCCGCGCCCGGAACTTCATGCCGGCATCAGATCAAGGATGGAACCGGCCGCCGTGCCTACCATCCGGTGGAGATCATGTGGGAAGCGTTGAAGAAAACAAACGGAAAGGTCTTATAAATCCAAAAAATGTTAAAACAGATATTGTAAGATGGATTGGCGGCGGTAAGCTAAAACATTTATTATTTTTGACAAAATTTTTGAAACGCAAAAAACACAAGTCATGGCTTTAGAATTCACAGATGCTAATTTTGATGAACAGGTACTGCAATCGGATAAACCGGTAATCGTCGATTTTTGGGCAGAATGGTGCGGCCCCTGCCGCATGGTTGGCCCCATCGTTGAAGATATCGGCACCGAATACGAAGGCAAGGTTTTGGTTGGCAAGGTAGACGTGGACAACAACCCCGGCACCGCCGCCAAATTCGGAATTCGCAACATCCCCACCATCCTCTTCTTCAAAGACGGCCAGATCGTCGACAAGCAGGTGGGCGCAGTTCCCAAACAGGTACTCGTAAAAAAACTCGAAGCACAGATGTAAGCTTCCCGCGTTTTTTTTACAATCGAAAAAGCCACACCTTCCGTGCAATCAGGAGGGTGTGGTTTTTTTTTGTGGATAGAAGGGGGCGATGGGTTTGCGGGAAATGATGTCCTGGTCAAGCACAAAGCCCAAAGTTCAAAAATCAAAAACAAAATTACGCGCGCAGCGCAAATTACGCGAAGCAAATGACGCAAAGCAAATAACTTAGTCAAGCACAAAGCCCAAAGTTCAAAATCCAAAACAAATTCAAAAATTCAAAATCGAAATGCTCATAACTCCCCGGAAGCTATGCATCATTAAGTCTCAGCATGAAAATGACGACGAAGTCAAATTACGCGCGCAGCGCAAATTACGCGAAGCAAATTACGCGAAGCAAATTACGCGAAGCAAATCACGCAAAGCAAATGACTTATTCAAGCACAAAACCCAAAGCTCAAAAATCAAAACAAATTCTGCCATAGGCATCCCTATCGGGAAAAATTCAAAATCGAAATGCTCAAAACTCCCCGGAAGCTATGCATCATTAAGTCTCAGCATGAAAATGACGACGAAGTC
>JBKHBQ010000038.1:0-21017 GCA_046542305.1 Bacteroidales bacterium | reverse complement strand
ATCCTTCACGGACTGCTTCACAAACAGTCGAATGGTCATGTGGATATTTCCTTTCAGAAAAACGGATCCAGAATTTTCTGTACGATCACCGACGATGGAATTGGGAGAAAGAAAGCGGAGGAAATCAGGAACCGTTCGGGGTTGAAGAAAAAGTCGCGCGGGATGATGATAACCCGTGAAAGGCTGCAAATCCTCAACAAAAGCGCAAACGAAAAGTTTTCTGTAAAGGTGATCGATTTGAAGGATGAAAATGGCGAACCCTGCGGAACCCGGGTTGAACTGGTTATTCTGTACCAGGAAATCTGATTTTTTCACATGCCGAAGCTCAGCACTGAAAGGCGTGCCGCTATTGAATCACCGGTTATTTAAAACTAATAAAAATTATGCGCATCGCAGAAAAATTGTCTGCCTGTTAAAAATTTTTTTGATATTTGACCTTTAAAACGAGTTAATACAATTGGTTAAAGCAGTAATAATTGAAGACGAAAAGAAGTCGAGAGCTGCCCTTACCGGACTTCTCGGCCGATATTGCCCCAATGTGATCATTCAGGGCGAAGCCGATGGTATGCGTGCAGGGCTGGAACTAATCCGCAAGAGCAATCCGGATGTGATTTTTCTTGACATCCAGATGCCCGATGGCAGTGGTTTTAAACTTCTGGAAGAGCTGGAGGAGATCGATTTCGAGATCATCTTCACCACCGCCTTCGATCAGTATGCCATCAAAGCCATTAAATACAGTGCTTTGGATTACCTGCTCAAGCCAATTGTGCCTCAGGAGCTGGTAGAGGCCGTTAGAAAGGTGGAAGAGCGGAAGGTTGCGCGCAAGTCGAGCATGAACCGCAACATTGATGTGCTGCTCGACAATATTAAGTCAAAAACCGAGGAAGCACAGAAAATCATTCTCACCACGGCCGAAAAGATCCACGTCATCAAAGTGAGTGATATAATAAGGTGTGCCTCCGACAACTATTACACCAACTTTCACTTTACCGATGGCACCAAATTGCTTGTAAGTAAAACGCTTAAAGAAAGTGAGGGCCTGCTGAAAGGACACAGCTTTATCAGACCCCACAAATCTCACCTTATTAATGCAAGGTACATCAAGGGTTTTATGAAGCACGACGGCGGGTACATTGTGATGAGCGACGACAGCGAAGTGCCCGTTTCCAGACGGAAAAAGGAAATGATAATCGAGATCATCAATAATTTGTAGGAGAAAACAGATCAGGATTCTAACTTAAAAAGACAGATCAAATTTAATTCATAGCCTTGTAACTGAAACAAAATCAGTAAATAAATATGGTTTTAAAAAAGAAATCGTTGAACCGGTTTGCGCCAAAACATTAAAAACCGATAACTGATTTCGAAAAACCGATAACTGATTTTTTCTTTACAAGTAGAAGGTATTCATTTACTTTAGCAAGTTCAAAATTTACTCTTTTAGAATAAGATGGATGATTTTCTATATTTTCTGTTGCTAAT
Source organism: Bacteroidales bacterium (assembly GCA_046542305.1). Taxonomy (GTDB): domain Bacteria; phylum Bacteroidota; class Bacteroidia; order Bacteroidales; family 4484-276; genus JBKHBQ01. Next base: position 19,535 of record JBKHBQ010000038.1, on the reverse strand, counting down.
CGGCTGGCTGGCCTTTTCTTTTTATCAGCAAAGTGTAAAGAAGAAAAAGCAGGAAGAGCAGCGCAAAGCAGCAGCCCGACAAAAAGAGCAGGAGGGCACCGCTGCTGACGAAAGTTATGAGCACGTTTCCGAAACAGAACAGCCGCAGCCGGATTTTAAAAAGACCCTGGAGGAAATTTTGCTTGGCGGCGAGCTGAGCAGCCTGGAGGATAATCCGGAGCAAGAAGCGCAATCGCTGGAGACCATTCCGTCGAATCAGGAAAATAAAGCCAATCGATACCAGGAATTTTACGACAGAAAAATGTCAGGAGATTCGCCCTGGTATGATAAAAAAAACGAATCGCCTGATAAGCTGGAAGAGAAAATTGAACAACTTGAGAAAGAAATGGTGCTGCAGGAAGAAGATACGGTTGAGGATGCAACTTATGCTTTCGAGGTGAAGCAGCAGCAGTATTTCGATCTGAGGAAAGCCGTGATTTACTCGGAAATCCTCAATGCAAAGTATGTTAATTGAGTGTTAATTTAAATAGGGAGTATGCGCAAAAAGGTTTGGTGAATACATTTTTTTATTAGTAATTTTACCGCCCTTTAGCACAATGTATAATCTAACATAAAATTATATGGTATGTTAAAACATTTACTTTTAACTATTGGTATTTTACTATCATCAAGCCTGTTAGTGTTTTCACAATCAGGTTCACTTCAGGGAAAAATCACTGACGAGGACACAAAGGAACCGATTCCTTTTGCCAATGTTGCCGTTTATTCGGGAGGTGACCTGTTGACAGGTACAACAACGGATTTTGATGGTAAGTATGTAATTAAGCCGCTTACACCAGGCACTTACAATTTGAGAGCCTCTTTTGTAGGTTACCAGGCAAAAGAAATCGCAGGTGTAATTGTAAAGGGCGATCAGATTACTTTTGAGGACATTGCACTTTCGGTGTCAGCCGAAACCCTTGAAACCGTTGAGGTAGTGGAATACAAAGTGCCACTGATCTCGAAGGATAAAACCACCTCAGGGGCTACCGTTACATCGGAGGAAATAGAAAAGATGCCAAACCGTTCGGCAACTTCCATCGCCACCACAGTGGGCGGTGTGTATTCGGATGCCGATGGTGACAATATCAGTATTCGTGGCCAGCGTGGTGATGGTACCGTTTACTATATCGATGGGATGCGCGTACTCGGTTCAAGCAGCCTTCCGGAATCAGCCATCGAGCAGGTATCGGTTATCCTCGGTGGACAACCGGCCAAGTACGGTGATGCTACCGGTGGTATTATCAGCGTTACCACCAAGGGCCCCTCGAGAGAATTCGGCGCCGGTATTGAAGGCAGAACTTCACAGTTCCTCGATGATTTCGGCTACAACTATTTAAGCCTTAACCTTCAGGGGCCGCTGGTATCGAAGAAAGAAAACGGAAATAAAACTGCTGTTCTCGGATACTTTATCGCCGGTGACGTAGTGCACAGGGAAGATGGCAGGCCTTCGGCCACAGGAACCATCCAGAAGATTACGGATGACTACCTGGGTTACCTTAAGGAAGAGCCGCAACGACCCACAGGTACAGGATACGGTTTGTTCAACAACTCTTTGTTCACCAGAATAGGAGATACTGAAACCATCGACCAGACCCTCAACACCGGGTCGACCAACGTGAGTCTTTCGGGTAAGCTCGACCTGAGAACATCCCCGACAGTAAACGTTACCCTGGGTGGTTCGTTCAACCTGCAGGATTACCGTCAGTTCAACTATTACGGATCGCTGTTCAACTGGGAGAACAATGCACATGTAAAGAATAATACCTGGCGTGTTTTCGGTCGTTTCACCCAGCGTTTTCCCGTAGGAAAAGAATCCAATTCGCTGATCAAAAACGTATTCTATTCCATTCAGGCCGACTACACCGAGTTCTATCAGGAAGTAGAAGACGATACACATCGCGATCGCCTGTTCAACTATGGTTACCTTGGCAAATTCGAAACTTACAAGCGCAGATCATACGAACAGGGAACGGATACAATTAACGGGCACATTTACACAGGTTGGGTGCAGAATGCCTACCAGGATACAGGATATTATTTTACAGCATATGATATTAACCCTGTGGTAGCCCGCTACACCGAACAGTATTACGATTTTTATCCTGATAAAGGCGATTGGCGTAATGATCCTACCGCAGGATACTGGCTGAACTACAACCAGCTTCGCCTTTACGGTGGTCTGCTCAACGGACAATCTCCGGATCCTGTATATTCGATGTGGCAAAACGTAGGCACCCAGTACAATGGCTACAGCGTGACGGATAACTCACAGATAGGCATCACCGCCAATGCATCTGCCGACATCGGCAATCATGCCATTGAATTTGGTTTGCAGTACGAACAGCGTACCAACCGTTACTATGGATATGGTCCTGTGGAGCTTTGGTCGCTGATGCGATTGATCACCAATACCCACATCAACGAGCTTGATAAGAGCAACCCGGATCTGGTGACCATCGACGGCGTATTCCAGGATACCATAAATTACGACAGGCTCTACAGTTTCACCGACCAGCGCGTTTTCGACATCAACCTTCGTAAAGCCATGGGGCTCGATCTGCAGGGCACCGACTGGATCGACATCGATTCCTACGATCCTTACACACAAACCATCAATTACTTCGATGCTGATGGTAAGCTGCATAGAGGTGTATCAGTTAACGGCGGCCTTTCTGTTGATATGTTCAGCCCTGATGAGTTGCTGAACAGTGGTATTAGCTATGTAGGTTACTATGGATTTGATCCATACGGTAATAAACACAGCAACAGGCCGGCATTCGACGACTTCTTCAATAAGACTGATGAAATCCTGTTGCCCAACGGACAGAGAAAGATGTTCAACACCAGGGATATTGGCGCCTTCGAACCGATTTATGTGGCTGGTTACATCCAGGACAAATTTGCTTTCGACGACCTGATCTTCAACATTGGTGTGCGTGTCGACCGTTTCGATGCCAACCAGATGGTTTTGAAGGATCCTTACCTGTTCTACTCCGCCTATACTGCACAGGAAGTGAATACAATCAACGGGCAGCCGGTGAACCATCCGGGCAGCATCAGCGACGAAGCCGTTGTGTATATTGATAACAAGGACAATCCTACCGAAATCCTTGGTTACCGCGAAGGCAGTACATGGTACAATGCATCGGGTGATGTGATCACCAATCCGAACATTCTCGATGCAGGTAACGGTATTACACCTTACCTTACCAACCCGGAGCAAAGAACCATTACAGCTGATGTGTTCGAAGATTACGAACCGCAGATCAGCGTAATGCCACGTATCTCGTTCTCCTTCCCCATTTCGGAAGAAGCATTATTCTTTGCACACTATGATATTCTTACCCAGCGGCCTACTTCGGCATTGCGGATGGATCCTACCAGTTACCTGTTCATCGATCAGCAGGGTAGCATCAACAATCCAAACCTGAAGCCGGAAAAAACCATCGACTACGAATTGGGTTTCCAGCAGAAGATCAGCAACACCTCTTCGCTGAAGATTTCGGCTTTCTATCGTGAGATTCGCGATCAGATCCAGTACTTCCGCTACACCGGAGCTTACACAGGTGGTTCAAACCTTTACGATTCTTACAGCAACCTCGACTTTGCCACCGTTAAAGGTCTGACGACAGAATACGACCTTCGCCGTACCAATAATGTAAGGGCAAGGATCAGCTACACCCTCCAGTTTGCTGAAGGCACCGGTTCAAGCCCGACTACAGCCGCGGCCCTGGTTAATGCAGGTTTGCCCAATCTCAGGCAGATCTTCCCGCTGAACTGGGACAGAAGGCACTCTTTCAACATTGTGCTTGACTACCGCTTTGGCGAAGGCAAAAACTACAACGGACCTACTTCTACCAGGCAGATCAAGGGTACCGATCAGGTGAAGACGATCCAGTGGCTGCAAAATTTCGGTGCCAACCTTACCCTCAGCGGTGGTTCGGGTACGCCCTATACCAGATCAGAAAACATCGTAGGCGTTTATGCCGGCGGTAGCGGACAAATCCTCGAAGGCACCATCAACGGCTCACGCCTGCCGTGGCAGTTCAGGATCGATGGAAGGGTTGACAAGGATATTAAAATCTCGGGCGATCCCAAATCTAATAGATACCTGAATATATATTTTCAGGTGCTCAATGTGTTGAATACCCAGAATATTATCAATGTGTATTCTGCAACAGGAAGTCCGGATGACGACGGTTACCTTTATGCTCCCGAATGGCAGAGCAACATCAATTCCTCTATCGACCCGCAGGCATACCGCGATTTGTATGCGCTGAGAATGAATTCTCCCTTTAACTTCAGTACTCCGCGTCAGATCAGGTTAGGTGTTATTTTTAATTTTTAACCCAAATTCGCTATCGACACTAAAACAGGAAAAAATAAAATTATGATAAACATGAAGAACATATTACGAACACTGCTGGTTCTCGCTGGATTGTTATTCATAGTTCAGGGAAGCTATGCAGAGGAACAGCGCATCGAAAAAACCAAAAAGCTTAAGGCAAGTGCTGCGGGATGTTCGGCAGGTGCTTCATTCGCATTTCTTGAAGTGAACAACATCCGTGCGCGTATCAATACTGGCGGTGATATGTGGTGGAACTTCGACAGGGCTGAGTACTATGTGCCCGCTAACACACAAAAAACCTCCATGTTTTCCGCTTCACTCTGGATCGGTGGTCTCGACGTCAACGGACAATTGAAGCTTGCCGCACAGAGGTATCGTCAGGTGGGTATCGACTACTGGCCCGGGCCACTTTCACTGGCCGACGCATCTGTTGATGAGGAAACCTGCGCACAATATGATAAGCTTTTCCAGATTACCCGTGCACAGGTAGATGAATATCTGGCATGGTGGAACAGCCCCGATCGTTCTGCGGAATTCCCCAACTATACTATCCCGGAGGAAATCCTTAACTGGCCTGCCCACGGTGATGAGGCAAAAGGTCAGAGTTACTACCTCGCGCCTTTTTACGACAATGACGGCGACGGAAACTATGATCCTACCCAGGGCGACTATCCCTACTACGATATCGACAACAGCCTGTGTAAATCGCAAACGCCAACCATGGATGCACAATATTACCATCCCGACGATCCGGATAACTGGAAGTATGGAATTCTTGCCGACCAGGTGATTAAAGGTGATGAAACCCTGTGGTGGGTATTCAATGATAAAGGTAATGTTCACACCGAAACCGGTGGTGCTGCCGTCGGTATGGAGATCAGAGCGCAGGCCTTCGGTTTTGCCACCAACGACGAGATCAACAATATGACCTTTTATAGCTACGAAATCATAAACCGTTCTACCTTCGAGCTGACCAATACCTATTTTAGCCAGTGGGTGGATACCGATTTGGGTTACGCATATGATGATTATGTAGGTTGTGATGTTGAACGTGGTCTTGGATATTGTTACAACGGTGTATCGATTGACGGTTCGGGTGAGGTTGAAGCTTATGGTGAGCAGCCGCCCGCTATCGGTGTTGACTTCTTCCAGGGACCGTACATGGATCCTGATAATTCTGATAACCCTTCATATAAAGGAGATGGCATCGACGGCCCGTCTTTCTTCGGCGATTGTAGTATCGTAGGTTTGAATGGAACAGAAACTTTTATGACCTATGGTGAGAACAACGAAAAGAGCGGCATCTTTAAGGTAAGGTGGGAAGCCATTAACGGCGTGAACTTTGGTGACGGTATTGAGGATAATGAGCGTTTCGGAATGAGAAGGTTTGTTTATCACAACAATACTTCGCCCAATCCGAGTACAACGGACCCGCAGGATGCCCCCGAATACTACAACTATTTGCGCGGTATCTGGAAAGATAATACCAAAATGCTTTATGGTGGTACAGCACACGAGGCCGATGATGGTGCCGTGGGCCCAGTAACCGATTTCATGTTCCCTGGCGATACCGACCCGTGTAACTGGGCAACCCGTGGGGAACTCCCCAACGATGGCTTTAACCAGAACGGTAAATACTGGACTGAGGAAACTGAGGATAACCAGCCTGGTGACCGCCGCTTTATGCAGTCTGCCGGTCCCTTTACCCTGCTTCCGGGTGCGGTTAACTATATTACCGTGGGTATTCCGTGGGCAAGGGCCGGTTCGGGTGGTGCATGGGCATCAGTGCTCTTTTTGCGTGTTGTGGATGATAAGTGCCAGGCGCTTTTCGACAACTGCTTTAAAGTACTCGATGGACCAAATGCTCCGGATTTGACTTTCCTGGAAATGGACAGAAAGCTTGTAGTTTTCATCTCCAACAGAAGAGGATCCAACAACTTTAATGAATCATATGCCGAACTCGATCCCAACATCGAATTCAACGATTCTATTTTGAATAATCCTCCCCAAACTCCGGCTGAAAGGGATTCGCTGAAAACCTACTTCTTCGAAGGTTATCAGATTTTCCAACTTCGCAGCCCGGATGTATCTGTGGAAAGTATTCACGATCCTGACCTCGCCCGTCTTGTGGCACAATTCGACAAGAAAAACGGTATTACCAAACTGGTGAATTACTACTTCGATCAATCCATTGGTGCCAACGTACCGGTTGTTGAGGTTGAAGGTGGTGATGAAGGCATTGTTCATACATTCGAAATAAAAAATGATGCCTTTGCGGATAAAGATCCCAAGTTGGTAAACAATAAGCAATATTATTACCTGGCACTGGCATATGCCTACAACGAATTCTTCCCCTATTCGCAGGAAGCTGGTGTTGAATTCGGATTGCTTGGCCAGAAAGAGCCTTACCTTGCGGGCCGTAAGAACATTAAAGTTTATACAGCCATTCCGCACAAAACTGTTAACGGAACTGTGATGAATTCAAGCTATGGTGATGGATTCCCCATTACACGTCTGCAGGGCCATGGCAATGGTGGTGTGGAACTTCGGATGACCGAAGAAAGCATTGATGAAATACTGTCCAAGCCACCGATCAGCTACGAATCTTTCCTTACAAAACCTTATGGAGGGGTGATGGTTGAAGAACAACTCAAGCCGCTGATCGAATTTGGTAATCCCGATTATCCCATTGCGTATTACCCAACTTACCAGCAGGGCTATGGTCCTGTTAAGATCAAGGTAGTGGATCCGTTGAACGTACAAGGCGGAAAGTTCACACTGGAAATGTTCAACACTGAGATTCCTTATACAGTTTCAGAAACGGATACCATTTACGATTCTGTTAATTTCAATCGCGGAAAATGGCGGCTGAAAGATGAAAGCGGTAATGTGTGGACCTCCGATACTACAATGGATATTCGTAACGAACAGGTGATCCCCGAACTGGGTATTTCACTTTTGGTCGAACAAATTCCATTCCCCGGTGACAGTGCATCGGTAAAGAACGGACTAATCGTTTCTTCACTCACCTATCAGGATAGTTCACAGCGATGGCTTTCGGGTGTCCCTGATGTTGATGTACCCAGCAGCCCGCTCAACTGGATTCGGTCAGGTGTTTACAAAGATGGAAATAGTCCCTACAACGATTGGGATATGTCGAGTGATAATCCCCTGGATCCAAATCAGTACTATGAAAGGATTATATCTCAACCCCAAACAGTGTTTGGTGAGGAAATCTCCGGTGGTACATGGACACCCTATCCGCTTGTTGCCACTCACCTAAACATGGACTATGGACATGGTCCGGCGCCGAACGGTGGTACTGCCAAGCAGCCGCTTACCCTTGCGCATATTCCGAGTGTGAATGTGGTGTTTACCAGCGACAAGTCTCTGTGGACACGGTGCCCGGTGATTGAAATGTGTCCTGATCCGCTGCTTGCAGAAGGTCATGCTACACAATACACCACCCGCAAATCACCATCGGTTGATAAGGATGGTAACTTTGCTGATCCGAATGCTCCTGCAAGCATGAATCCCGAAGATCCGGCTTACATTTCACCCGTAGGGATGGGCTGGTTCCCTGGATATGTTATCAATGTTGAAACCGGTGAGCGCCTCAATGTAATGTTCTCCGAAAATTCATGGCTGGTAGGCGAAAACGGTCGGGATATGCAGTTTAATCCCACCACCAACCTTCTAAATGAAAACAACTTTACGCCGATTTTCGGTGGAATGCACTATCTGTATATTATGGATCACACAACCATTCAATATGGCTCGGGGATTAATTATGGTGAAATATCATATCCACCTTATGATGCCGGTGCAAAATTGTACCATGCGCTGAACATCAGCCAGGATTCGCTTCCCCTGGAAACAATAATTCTGCCCGCAGTTTACAAAAGTTGTGTTTATGTACACATTCCTTTGGCCGCCAACGATTCGGTATGGCTGCCCGAAGGAAATGACGCTACTGTAAAGATCAGATTAGCTAAGCCGTATCAGCGCTATTATTCCAAAGGACTTGATCCTGACAATCCGATGGATTTGAATGACTTCAATCCTATGTATGAATTTGAAACTACAGGCATGGAAGCTGTTGCTTATTCGTCAGAAGCCAATCAGTCGGATCTCGATCTTATCAACGTTGTGCCTAACCCGTACTATGCTTATGCCGACGGGCCCGGATACGAGCGAAACCAGCTCGATACCCGTGTGAAGATCATAAATCTGCCTGAGCAGTGTGTGGTTACCATCTATAATATCAGTGGTACCCTCATCCGCCAATACAATGTGGATAAGACAGGAATTGTCAACCCCAGTTCTTCTACGAGAGGTGAGGAAACTACTGCAAGAACTTCGATCGACTGGGATTTGAAGAACTTTGCAGGTATCCCCGTTGCCAGTGGTATTTACCTGATTCATGTGAAGGAAACCGGTGGCCGTTACGGCGAAAGAGTGATTAAGTGGTTCGGAGCCATGCGGCCTATCGACCTGAATACATTCTAATCCTATACTGACCGGAAATTATGATCAAAAAAGAAAAATCAGAAAGCATGAAAAACATTTATAGATACATCGTCGCAATTTTCGTAGCAGGATTGTTAATACTCCCCGGCACCGATCTGTCGGCAGGTAACAAGGACCGTTCAGGTCAGGCCGGCGCCTCGGAGCTATTAATCAATCCCTGGGCCCGTAGCTCGGGCTGGGGTGGGGCCAATGTTGCCTGCACACGTGGACTCGAGTCGGTTTTTACCAACATTGCCGGTACCGCTTTCACGCAGAATACTGAGCTGATCTTTTCGCATACCGAATACCTTAAGGGGGCGGATGTTACCATCATGAACTTCGGGCTTTCCCAACGGGTAGGTGATGCCGGTGCATTCTCCATCGCCATTATGTCGATGAATTTTGGAGATATCCCCATTACCACCATCAATAATCCCGATCCTACAGATGCCAGTATCGGTATATTTTCGCCAAACCTGATGAACATCAACATCGGGTACTCGAAAGCATTCTCGAATAGCATCTACGGTGGTTTCAACCTGAAGATCATCTCGGAATCCATCGCCGATATCAGTGCTCAGGGCATTGCCATCGATGCGGGTATCCAGTATGTGACAGGTGAAATGGAAAATATCAAATTCGGTATCTCCCTCAAGAATGTGGGACCGCCAATGCGTTTCAAGGGAGATGGTCTGTCTTTCAGGGGATTCTACTCGCAATTCTCAGAAACTTCGCCCACTTTCGAACAGCGGGTGTCTGACTTTGAATTGCCCACCAGCCTTATGATAGGCGGTGCCTATGATTTCCTCTTTGGAGAAAGCAGGTTCACCCTGGCAGGTACTTTCGTGTCGAATTCTTTCACCAAAGACCAGTTTATCATTGGTGGTGAATTCTCATTGAAAGACTACCTGATGCTTCGTGCCGGATACACTTATGAAGACGGCATCACATCTGATGCCGACCGCACTACCTGGTATACCGGACCAAGTGCAGGTTTTACCGTGCAAATTCCGTTGAACAAGGAAAAAGGTTCCAACTTCTCGGTTGATTATTCATACCGTTCGACTGATCCATTCGATGGCGTACACACCATTGGCGCACGCATCGGCTTGTAAATAGATATTGCAAAACGCGCAGGATTTATTTATCTTTGTAATTATTTTCAATGAGGCCCTTTTGCGAAAAAGGGTCTCATTCTATTATAAAACCATTACTTAAAAGCTTAAAAATTTATAATTATGGCAGGAGTTACTTATTACAGCGAAGAAGGATTGAAGAGGCTCAAGCAGGAGCTGCATCAGTTGATAACAGTTGAGCGTCCCGCCATCTCACGACAAATTGCCGAGGCACGCGATAAGGGTGATCTCTCGGAAAATGCAGAATATGATGCAGCCAAAGATGCTCAGGGTATGCTTGAGATGAAAATCTCCAAACTTCAGGATGTGATCCGTAATGCCAGGGTGCTTGATGAGTCGAAGCTTGATACCAGTAAGGTGTTGATTCTTTCCAAGATTAAGATCAAGAACCTGAAAAACGGTGCCACCATGGCATACACCATCGTACCCGAAAGCGAAGCCGACCTCAAAGCCGGAAAGATATCCGTGAACTCTCCCATTGCCAAAGGGCTGCTTGGAAAAGAGATAGGCGATAAAGTGGAAATTAGTGTGCCCGCCGGAAAAATTCCTTTCGAAATCATCGATATTTCGCGATAGCATCAGAAGCATCGGTTAAAAACTGAAAATTGCTAAATGATCACAGTATTCGTTTAGCAATTTTTTTTTGCAGGGAATTGTTAATTTTGCATGAATAACCGAAATACGATCTGTTATGAGCAGCATATTTACAAGAATAGTGAAAGGTGAAATTCCTTCATATAAAATTGCGGAAGACCAGCGATACTATGCTTTTCTCGATATTAACCCGCTGGCAAAAGGTCATACCCTGGTGGTCCCCAAGGAAGAAACAGATTATATTTTCGACCTGAGCGACAAGGATATCAGTGGACTCTTTGCCTTTGCAAAAAAAGTGGCACTTGCCATCGAAAAGGAGGTGGAGTGCCAGCGGATAGGAATTGCTGTGATTGGCCTTGAAGTGCCTCATGCCCATGTGCACCTGGTGCCGATTAATGGAATTTATGACATCGACTTCAGTAAACCGAAACTTAGATTTACACATGAAGAATTCAACGAAATAGCTGCGCAAATCCGAAACAATATTCCGGAATAATAAATTAGCATGCGAAAACACTACGACTTTCTTGTTATCGGATCGGGGATCGCCGGGCTAAGCTATGCCCTTAAGGTAGCTGCCAAAGGCAAGGTATGCGTCGTCACCAAATCGAAGGAAGGCGACACGGCCACAAGGTATGCCCAGGGCGGCATTGCTGCCGTAATGTACACACCCGATACATACGAAAAGCATATCCGCGATACCCTCATTGCCGGGGATGAGCTTAACGATCCCAACATTGTAAGAATCACCATTACCGAATCCACCGATCGCGTAAAGGAACTTATCGAATGGGGTGCACAATTCGATAAGGATGCTACGGGAAGGTATGATCTGGGAAAAGAAGGCGGACATTCGGAATACCGGGTGCTGCACCATAAGGACAATACCGGCCTCGAAATTCAAAAAGTGCTGCTCGAGCAGGTAAAAAGACATCCGGACATCGAGGTGATCGAGGATTTCTTTACCATCGATATAATTACCCAGCACCACTTGGGTGTGGATGTAACGCGCCGTACCACCAACATCGAATGCTACGGGGCTTATGTCCTGGATAAGAAAAGCGACGAAATCCACACCATTCTGGCCAAAACCACCATGGTGGCTACCGGCGGGGCCGGAAATGCTTATGCCACCACAACCAATCCTGAAGTAGCCACCGGAGATGGAATTGCCATGGTTTACCGTGCCAAGGGAATGGTTGAGAGAATGGAATTTATCCAGTTTCACCCCACGGCTCTGTACAACCCGAAAGAAAAACCCTCATTCCTGATCACAGAAGCGTTGCGTGGATTCGGGGCGATTTTGAAAACGGTAAAGGGCGAAAGCTTCATGCACAAGTACGATGAACGCGAATCACTCGCTCCGCGTGATATTGTTGCACGCGCCATCGACTCCGAAATGAAACTCAGCGGTGCCGATCACGTATATCTCGATTGTCGTCATCTGGATAAAAATGAACTGATTAACCATTTCCCCACGATTTATGCAAAATGTCTTAGCATCGGCATCGATATTACCCGCGATATGATCCCGGTGGTTCCGGCAGCACATTATACCTGCGGGGGAATTAAAGTTGATGAATATGGCCGCAGTTCCATCAGGCATCTGTACGCCAGCGGCGAATGTGCTTCTACGGGATTACATGGCGCAAACCGACTGGCCTCCAATTCCCTGCTCGAGTCGCTGGTGTTTTCGCACAGGGCGGCTGTTGATGCCATGAAAGTGGTAGGTGATATTTCCATCATGGAAAGCATCCCCGACTGGAATGCCGAAGGAACGGTGTTGAACGAGGAAATGATCCTCATCACCCAAAGCCTGAAGGATCTGCAGGCGATCATGAGCAGTTATGTGGGGATCGTGAGGTCGAACCTGCGCCTAAAGCGTGCATTCGACCGCCTCGAGATCATCTACCGTGAAACCGAAGAACTGTACGAAAAGTCCATCCTTACCGTCAGCATTTGCGAATTGCGTAACCTGATCAACGTAGCTTATCTGATCATTAAAATGGCAGCCAACCGCAAAGAAAGCCGCGGATTGCACTACTCGCTGGATTATCCGAAAACAAAAGCCAAACCCAATGGTGAACTGACGGAATATTAAAAGCTATGGATCAGCATCGTTTCATATCATGGATACAACAGCCAGGACAGTTGGCAGACAAGGATTCGGCCGGATTAAAAGCAGTTACCGAAGAATATCCATATTGCCAGTCGGCACAGATCCTGTATTTTCTATCGTTGCTTAAAAGCAGAAATATTCATTTTCATGGAAGGCTGAAGCTGGCAGCTGCCTATGCCGCCGACAGGGCGCTGTTAAAGGATCATGTTGATCTGTTGCTTGATCCGGAGAGCCAGGCAATAAAAGCAGAGCAACATGAAAAAGTGGAGCCTGTTCAGGAACCCGAACCGGATGAGACACACAATGCAGCCCATCCGAATGAGGAAGCAGATGAATATGATTTGCCACAAAAAGATGTTGAAACTCCGGTAACGGCTGAAGAAGAAAATATAGAGGCATTCGGGGAGGAAGATTTTAGGGAAGATCTTCCAAAAGCGGATGAGGAAGAAATATCTGAAGCTGCAGAATCTGCAACCACCGGACAGAAACTTCAGGAAACGGACCAACCGGCGGCACAGGATTCTGGTGAAAAGTCACCGGAGGGTGAAGCAGAAAAAGATGTAGCCGGACCATCCAAAGCATCTGCCCGAAAATCAAAGAAGGAATTGATTGATCAGTTTATCGAAAATGCCCCCCGAATTTCACGTTCAAGGTCTGATTTTTACAACCCCGTGGATTATGCAAAAAGCAGCGCTGTGGATAAAGACGATATCGTGAGCGAAACCCTTGCAAACATTCATTACAGGCAGGGACACTATCAGAAGGCCATTAAAATTTATAAGAAATTAAGTTTGAAATATCCGGAAAAAAGTACTTACTTTGCAGGCCTTATTGAAAAAATTAAGTCTGAACAAAACCTAAATACTTGATAACATGGGTCTTTTCGTACTTTTGACCGTCCTGGTACTGATTGTAGCAGTATTGATCGTACTGGTTGTTTTGGTGCAGAATTCCAAAGGCGGCGGTCTTGCTTCCAACTTTGCAGGTTCCAACCAATACATGGGTGTAAGAAGAACTGCCGATTTCCTTGAGAAAGCCACCTGGACGCTGGCCATTGCCATGCTGGTTTTTGTACTGGCTTCCTCCAAGGTAATTCCCAAGTATGAAGCTGCCGATATCCAAACCGATACCGAGATCAGAAGGGCAATCGATGATATTCCGGTTGATCCTGCTCCGTTCAATCCGGAAGCGGCTACACAACAGGCGCCGGTAGAACAGCCTGCTGAAGAGGGTGGCGATAGCCCGCAGTAAATGCAAACCCGAAATAAAGAAATTTTTAAAATGTCAGGATGGCACCCCATCCTGACATTTTTTTTATGACCGGCAGTTTTAAAATTTCGCCATCCGTGTCAAAGCTGTCAGTACACCTGTCAGTAACATGACAAGATTACCAATAGCCAGCAGAAATCCCGCGACAGATTACCCGGATTTTGCTTTGGCATAAATTATGATTCACGCGGCAATCGTCAATTCATTCATGTTTCAATTTTAAAATCATTCATCAAATTAAATAGTAAATAGTATGGCAAAAGTTAACATTAAACCGTTGGCCGACAGGGTAATTATCGAACCTGCACAGGCTGAAGAAAAAACGACCGGCGGAATTATCATCCCCGATACTGCAAAGGAAAAGCCTCAGCGCGGTACAGTAGTGGCAGTGGGACCCGGAAAAAAGGACGAACCGCTTACCGTTAAAGAAGGCGACACGGTTCTATACGGCAAATACGCCGGAACTGAAATCAGCATCGATAACAAGGATTATCTCATCATGCGCGAGTCGGATATCGTTGCAATTGTGTAATCAAAAAAAAAGTATCATTAAAAACATAAAATTTTAAACAACATGGCAAAAGATATCATTTTTAACCTGGAAGCAAGAGAAGCACTGAAAAAAGGTGTTGATGCACTTTCCGATGCAGTGAAAGTGACTTTGGGTCCAAAAGGCAGGAACGTGATCATCGATAAATCCTTTGGTGCACCTCAGGTTACCAAAGACGGTGTAACTGTGGCCAAGGAAATTGAACTGAAGGAGCCAATCGAAAATATGGGTGCCCAGATGGTGAAGGAAGTGGCTTCCAAAACCAATGATCTGGCTGGTGACGGTACAACCACAGCTACCGTTCTGGCACAGGCAATCATTACCACTGGTCTGAAAAACGTGACTGCCGGCGCCAATCCGATGGATCTGAAACGCGGTATTGACAAAGCCGTCACTGCTATTGTTGAAGATCTCAAGAAACAAACCAAGGAAATCGGCGACAGCACACAGAAAATTGAACAGGTAGCCGCCATTTCTGCCAACAACGACAACACCATCGGCAAACTCATTGCCGAGGCTATGGCCAAGGTAAAAAAAGAAGGTGTAATCACCGTTGAAGAAGCCAAAGGTATCGAAACTTATGTGGATGTGGTTGAAGGTATGCAGTTCGACCGCGGATACATTTCTCCCTATTTCGCTACCGATACCGAAAAAATGGAAGCTGTTTATGAAAATCCTTTCGTCCTGATTCACGACAAAAAGATCTCGGTGATGAAGGACCTGCTTCCGATTCTCGAAAAAGTAGCCCAGAGCGGACGTCCGCTGTTGATCATTGCCGAAGACGTGGAAACCGAAGCACTTGCTACACTCGTGGTAAACAAACTGCGCGGCGGCCTTAAGGTGGTTGCTGTAAAAGCTCCGGGATTTGGCGACCGCAGAAAAGAAATGCTTGAGGATATCGCTGTACTTACCGGCGGTACCGTTGTTTCCGAAGAAAAAGGATACAAGCTCGAAGATGCTACCCTGGATTATCTGGGTGTGGCTGAAAAAATTACCGTTGATAAAGAAAACACCACCATCGTGAGTGGCAAAGGCGACAAAGCCAACATCGACGGACGCGTAGCACAGATCAAAAAGCAGATCGAAACCACCACTTCGGATTACGACAAGGAAAAACTGCAGGAACGTCTTGCCAAACTCGCAGGCGGTGTAGCCGTAATTTATGTAGGTGCTGCCAGCGAAGTGGAAATGAAAGAGAAGAAAGACCGTTTTGATGATGCGCTCAATGCTACCCGCGCAGCCATCGAAGAAGGCATTATCCCAGGCGGTGGCGTGGCTTATCTGCGCGCTATCAACGCACTTGCCGATCTGAACGGCGAAAACGAAGACGAGGACACCGGTATTGCCATCATGCGCCGCGCATTGGAAGAGCCGCTGCGTCAAATCGTCGAAAATGCAGGACTTGAGGGTTCGGTTGTGGTGAACAAAGTGAAAGAAGGTAAAGACGACTTTGGTTTCAACGCACGCACCGAGGAATACGAAAACCTGTTTGATGCAGGTGTGATCGATCCTACTAAAGTAGCACGCGTTGCGCTTGAAAATGCTGCCTCTATTGCAGGTATGCTGCTGACTACCGAATGTGTGCTTGCAGAACATAAAGATGAAAAAGATGCTGGCGGTGGTATGCCCGGCGGAATGCCTCCCGGTGGAATGGGCGGAATGTACTAGAAACGAATCATTCGATAGATTTGATGAAAGGGCTCTCCGGTGGAGGGCTCTTTTTTTGGTGTGTAGTGCCGTGATGTTTATGAAAGACCTGACAGTTTTTAATGGAGCGTCTGCTGTGGATCGAAACCGGATGATTTCTTTTTTTTTGACCTTCCGGAGTTTCGCAGCATTACACAGCCAGATAATACCGGGCCAGTAAACCTGTAAAAATAGCAATGATAAAGCTGATCATGGTGCCCAGAAGTATGTATTCAGCTTCCTTCCGGTTGTCGGGATTTTTAATGTCGCCAAAACGCAGGATGGATTTGGCAGCAATCAGAAAACCGATGCCTGTAAACTGATTGATGAGCACGAAGGTGAGGATGAGAATGCGTTCGATCATGCCGATCCACCTTCCGGCATCGGGCAGGCCCTTTTTCGGGTCGATCTGCTCTTGCCATCCCGATGTGATCTTCGCAATCAGATATCCCGAAGGCCAGATGATAAACAGGTAGGCAGTGACTACCACCAGGATTCCGGGATTGTTGAAGACGATCTGGAAACGCATCCATAAATCAAGATCCGGCATCAGGTAAAAATACCACGCAAACATAATGACCAGCAAATGAAAAAGCTGATCGAGGACAAAATACTTCACACTGTTGCCCGTATACGATTTCAGCAGGTCACTCGTGTAGTGGGTGACCATTACAAAAAGCGGAATCCAGAAATTGTGGTAAATTCCTGAGAACAGATAGGTGAGCAGGCCCACAATGAGTACGTGAAGGTATAGCTTGCCCGATTTCCAGTGCTTTTGCGGTCGTTCTTTCACCCAGCTTGTTCGCTGAAACAAAAAATCGGCAAGCAAATGTGCGATGATGAGCCGCAATAGCAGCGCCGCTTCATTCATTGCAGAAACCTCTTCCATCGTATTTTTATTTTTTGATTACACGCTGTTTAAAAACCCTGCAGGGCTATTTTCTTCCATTATAACCCTGCAAGGTTATAAAACCAAATTATAACCCTGCAAGGTTATAACTTTTCAAAGAATTCTTCGTACCGGCGAAGCATAATTTCAATTTGAAACAGATTGGCAGCCTGAATTCGTTTTCTGGCAGCGGGCTGTGAAACATTTAATCTTTCTGCCATTTCTTCCTGAGTAAGGCCCCGGAGGTATTCCGATACCACATCCGTCTGTCCGGCCGTCCACCGGTTGACGATGGTGTCGAGCAGGGCACATTCCACATTCAGTTCCTTGTTTATATCATCCCATGGCGTTTTGATGCTTAGCATCCGGCCGGCCTTTTCAAGTTTGTCGAGGTATGGGCCAGAATTGCGATAAGCTTCGCCATCACCTTCACCGGCGCTGTTCTGCGGCATCAGTGAAATGGTACCGATGCCGATGGCGATACGCGCATCCACGGCATCTTTCAGTGTGGTTTTAAAGCTTCCCCTGATGCCGGCCCTGATGATCAGCGCGGCCTTCAGTGCCAGTTCCGGTTTGCCGAGCACTCCCTGAAAACTATCGCCACGGAAGATTTCAAACGGAAAAGCAATCACATCCGTTCCGAGAATTTCTTCTATGCGTATAAAGGAGGTTTTGATGCCGTCGAGCAGCTTTTTACGGTCCTCACCGCTAAAACGTGAAGATCCGGCCACGTCGCCGGTAAGTACGGCAAACAATCGATCTTTCATTTTCGTCAGGCTTTTAATTTGCGGTATTTGATGCGCCTGGGACCTTCATCACCGAGGCGCTTTTTGCGGTTTTCTTCGTATTCGGAGTAACTGCCTTCAAAGAAATACACGCTGGAATTGCCTTCGAAAGCAAGCATGTGTGTAGCCACACGATCGAGAAACCAGCGGTCGTGTGAAATGATCACCGCACAGCCGGCAAAATTTTCGAGGCCTTCTTCGAGTGCGCGGAGGGTATTAACGTCGATGTCGTTGGTAGGTTCGTCGAGCAGCAGCACATTGGCTTCCTGGCGCAGGGTGAGCGCGAGGTGCAGCCTGTTCCGTTCGCCTCCGGAGAGTACGCCGGTTTTTTTCTGCTGGTCGGCGCCGTTAAAGTTGAACCTTGCTACATAGGCGCGTGAATTCATCTCGCGGTTGCCGAGTTTGATGGTATCGTGCCCGCCCGATACCACTTCCCAGACCGATTTTTCAGGGTCAATTTCAGCATGGGCCTGGTCCACGTAACCGACCTTTACCGTGTCGCCGGTTTCGAAAGTACCGTTGTCGGGGCTTTCCTGTTCCATGATCATTCTGAAGAGGGTGGTTTTGCCGGCGCCGTTGGGCCCGATCACCCCGACAATTCCCGCCGGAGGCAGGCTGAATTCGAGTCCTTCAAACAGTAGTTTGTCACCGAAGGCTTTACTCACATTATGTGCATCGATCACTTTATTGCCCAGGCGCGGGCCGTTGGGAATGAAAATCTCCAGCTTTTCTTCCTTTTGTTTTACGTCCTCGTCAAGCATTTTTTCATAAGCTGACAGCCTGGCCCTGGATTTGGCATGTCGTGCTTTCGGCGCCATTCGCACCCATTCCAGTTCCCGCTCCAGCGTTTTGCGGCGCTTGCTTTCGGATTTTTCTTCCATCGCCAGACGCTTTGCTTTTTGTTCGAGCCATGAGGAATAATTTCCTTTCCACGGGATGCCTTCGCCGCGATCGAGTTCAAGAATCCATCCTGCCACATTGTCGAGGAAATAGCGGTCGTGGGTTACGGCAATTACAGTACCCTGGTATTGTTTAAGGTGCTGCTCAAGCCAATCCACCGATTCGGCATCCAGGTGGTTGGTAGGCTCGTCGAGCAGCAGGATGTCGGGTTCCTTTAACAGGAGCCGGCACAGTGCCACGCGCCGACGTTCACCACCGCTGAGGTTTGCCACCGGGGTATCTCCTTCGGGACACCGCAATGCATCCATCGCACGCTCAAGTTTTGCATCCAGTTCCCAGGCATCTTTCTGATCGATCAGCTCGGTAAGCTTTCCCTGCTCATCGATCAGCTTTTCCATTTCATCGCCATCCATAGGCTCTGAAAATTTCTGGTTAACTGCCTCATATTTTTTAAGCAGGTCAACAACATCCTGCACGCCTTCTTCAACCACTTCGCGCACTGTTTTGCTGTCGTCAAGGTGAGGTTCCTGCTCGAGCAGGCCCACACTATAGCCAGGCGAAAAAGCGATTTTGCCCTGGTAGGATGGTTCGGTGCCTGCAATAATGCGCAGCAGCGTACTTTTCCCCGAGCCGTTCAGCCCTATGATACCGATCTTGGCGCCATAGAAAAACGAAAGGTAAATATCTTTGAGCACCTGTTTATTGGGG
>JBKHBQ010000037.1:0-21209 GCA_046542305.1 Bacteroidales bacterium | reverse complement strand
CCGCATAAACCGTCCGTCAGGATTTAGGGAAAGACTAAACCACGGAAAGCAGTTTGGATTTACGATCACTTTGTTGCCATAAGCTTCCCGGTTGTAGAGCAGTTCCACTCCATCCTCAGGTGTCATCTGTCGGTAGTATATCAGAAAAGGATCGACATTTAGCTTTATCTGTGCTTCGCGGTAAGTACCCGCTTCACCGTTGATGCGTTCGCACATCCTGACGTTATAATGAAGCGAATGAACGGCAGAGACAGAATCCTGCATCTGCCTGACAAGCGACAGCGCACACTGCGCATGTGCATCACCAATTGAACACAATTGCAAAACAACCGCTAGCACGACGATCCGCGTTTCGATCAATACTCCACTGGTTTATTGAATGAGAAAAACCGCCGCATGGAAATAATGCGGCGGTGTGATTTTCTAATTTACGTCCACCGGGATTACGGCATGGTTTCCACCACCCGCACATCGCCCAGCAGCACATCCCAGAAGCCGATGATGCGTCCGCCAATCTGGGTTTGCTTGCGTTCCACGTAAACAGTAATGTCTTTTTTGGTGGTATCGACGTATTTGAGGTTATCGCCGGTACGCCCTTCGAAGCGCTGGTAAATGGTGATTACCCCCACATACCTGCCGTCGGGCTGGCGCTCCAGGTCGCTGATGTATTCGATGTTGAACCATTCGATGTTCACCTTGTCGTAATTGAGTGCCATCAACCTTTCGAGATAGGTACGAATGTCGTAGTATTTCACCTCGGGCTGGTTGAGCGACGACACGCCCATCTGCGCATCTTCGGCAAAAAGCTCCTGGGTACGTTCGATCACGCGGTTGGCTTCCGACCACGGGGTTTCCTTATCACCAATAATGCTGATGTACTTACTCAGGTCCCTGACCTTTTCCAGGGCCAGGCTGTCGATGGCCAATTTACGCTCGGGGCTGATGTTGTCCTGAGCCTGCAGCGCTGCAGGAGCCACTGCAAATACCAATAAAAGCAATATGATGTTTTTCAGACTTTTCATCGCATTTACATTTTAATGAGTTCCAATTCGGTTATTTTGCCATTTGCATCAAACTGAACATTGTGGATCTTGTTGGGATTTTTTCCCTGATCCTTCAGGTATTCCAGGTATTTCCTGATGGTGGTAGGTTTGTCGTAGTCCTTAATATCGCCGTCCATATACACGATGGTGAGCACGGGCACATCGGGCGAAGCGAAAAAATTCAGGGCTTCGTTGATGCGGGTATTGGCCATTTCCATCGATTTGCTGGCCGCAATGGCATCGAAATAATCCTCGATTTTAGTGAATTTCTGTTCCTCCTTTTGCTGGGCCTCAAGCTCTTCCCTCCGTCTTTCCTCCTCCAGTCGTTTCATTTCGGCTTTTTCTTCGGCGATGGCCGATTCGGCTTTACTGATCAGCGCATCCACTTCGGGATCCTGCAAATCCCAGCTTTTAATCTCCGACACTTTGTTTTCTTTCTCGGCAAGCGTCAGATTGCCCTGATCGTTGATGATCTTCAGCAGATCCTGCTTGGCTTTTTCTATTTTTGCTGCGCGCTCGCTGGCTGCTTTCTCGGCGGCTATCTTCTTTTGGCTTTTACATCCCGTACCCCCGGCGGCTACCACAGCGGCCAGCATCACCAGGAAAAGCCGCAGCACGATTTGGCTTCTGAATGTTTTAATCATATTTTTTAGTTTTAATGATTTGATTTTTAGCTTTTAGTAATCAACAAAAGTAGAAAAATTCACGGCCCGGCTACTTTGCAGCAAAAATATTTATTCAACTTTTATGAACATGCATGCAAAAACCCCCGCTGTAAAACGGGGGCCTGTTCATTTTTATTACAGTAGCGGCAAAAAGCTTTGGCTTCAGCGGCCTGCAATTAGAATTTACAAATCCAGTTTCTTACGTATCTGTTTGGGGATGGCCTGCTTGTTCACCATTATGTCCATGGTTTTGTATTTCACAAAAGCGTCAGAAGCATAAAAGAAGCCGTCGTACTTGTGATTCTCGGTGCCCCATGAGTTTTTCACGATGTAGTAGGTATTGCCATTCTGGTCATTGGCCCTGCCGATGATTTCCATGCCATGGTCGTCGGTGGTGGTGTAGTTGTCGAATGCTTCCTGGCGCATTTCCTGGGTGATGGTTTTTTCCTTCACGGGCTCGTCAAAATTGTAAAGCATTTTATTCTTTTCCGAAGAGGTGAGTTTTTCCCACCTTTCTTTTTCGGTACCGCTGAGTTCAGGTTTTTCTTCATCGGGAACCACAGCCACGCCATTGCTCCACGAAAATCCTTTTTCGCTGACATCGGCAGCCCAGGCTATGGTGTGGCCGTTTTCGAGGGAGTGGTCGATGATCTCCATCATTTTATCCATCGGCACATTGTACACCTCGTCGAGCATCCAGTTGTCGGGAACTTCAAGGATAAATTTTTCGTAAAACGGATGATGTGTATAGGAGCTGATCTCCACATAATCATCCATGTCGAGGCCGAGCGATGCAGCATAACTGGCGGGGGTGTATTCCACACCCTTGTAGGTAAAGGTTTCGGGATAAGGACCTATGTAGGCATTGAGCAGCCCTTCGAAACCTTCATCCCATACCGGGGTAAGTTTACGGTTACGGTTTTCGATCACACCTTCCACGTATTTCTTAAAAACCTCATCCATTTCGCCATGCACAAAATACTCCTCGCCAATCACAAGGCCATCGTACACTTCCTCAGGAACAATGCCGTACCTGGCTATTACGTGGGTAACGTCGTGGAAGGCACCGCCGCCGGCAAAATTCACATTGCCGTGCCAGCGCACGTACTGATCGGCTTTGTCGTCGTAGGCCATGCGGATGATAAAAGCTTCCGAAAGATCGGTTTCGCCCTTTCCGTTTTTCAGCAATTCCGATTCGATAAACGACAGCCCCGAGTAGCTCCAGCAGGTACCGGAACGGTGCTGATTTTTCACAGGTGTACAATCCAGGCGGATTTCGTCGGTAAATACATAGCCTGGCTTGTCATCCTTTTGTTCGGTTTGGTTCTGGGCCATCACCAGTTGGCTACCAAAAAGAGCGGTTAAAAAAACAACCGCAGCGATTCTGATTCTTTTCATATCGAAATAATGTTTATGTTTTTGATAATTGCAGAGGCAAAAATAATAAAAGGCCCTGTAGGCCTGCGGGTCAGGCAAAATTTAGAAAGAATAAAAAAAGAGCTGCCAACAAGTCGACAGCTCTTCTAAATACCGGGAATTACCCATTGTGCCCCCTTACAAATCAACTTCCTCTAATAGTACTTCGAGTTCTGCTAGTTTGGATATCTGCCTCGGAGAATTACAAGTTTAAGCATAGTTACAAGTCAATTAAGTACAAAACATTTTCCTTAATCGGCAGATATTTCCCCGGTAATTATTAACCTAAAAACCCAGTCATTATGAAAACCAATTTATCTGTGTAGTCAACCCTGAGGTTGTGATTACAAGCTATGCAATGAACGAATTGAGCAACATGTTTTCGTGCATGTTGTGAGTGCCGCTACCGCCGTTCACCACTTCCTCGAGCAGGGTTATCTGCAAGGGCTTGATCAGAAATCCGTTCACGGATCCGAACTGCTTGGAGCGGCGATAATCAGAAAAAAACTGCGATGATGTAAGTACAACAAGTTTTACAGGTTTGCTTACATGTTTGGTAATTTCCTCGAAGTGCAGAATTAAGTCCCATCCCCTGGCATCATCAATCATCGTTTCCAGCAGGATTAAATCCGGCATCATCGCAGTACTTTTTTCACTCAGCTCATCAAAAAATTCAACAGCTTTGCTAAAACTGTTAAGAACGTTAATGTTGAAATCATCTGTATACTTCCTCAGCTTCATCCTGGTGAGCAAAACGCTGAACTTATCGTCATCTATTATCACAATTTTCTTCCTGTTCAGTATACTTTTCTGCTCAGTCATTTTTTATTGATTTCAGGTTACAAAAATACATGTGGAAACAATTCTGCATAAGACGTAAAAAACGTATTTTTCATGGTAGGTAAAAACACCTACAGGGATGTAAAAACACGCATGCAGGTCATTCGATTCCGGCGGAAAGGTTTTCTTCTCCGCCCAGGACACGTTTTACCACCAGCGGCAAGTGATCGGGGATGGTATCGATAAGCACGTAGGCGGCAGCACCCGCATGAAACAAGGGCGTAATCAGCTCCTGTTCGCGATAAATATGCAGGACAATAATTCTGGCTTCCGGCGAGAGTTCCTTCACCTCTTTCACGAACAGACGGCTGTTTACAAATTTGGACGTCAAATCGATAAGTACGATATCGGCCGATTGCAGGAACACCTGATCTTCCTCTTTGAGATCCCCCTCAGGGTTGTACAAATGTGCCTTGGCATTAAAGTATTCAACCAACTGTTCCCTGATAGCCTCACTTACATTCTCGTTTCCTCCGATAATGATTGCTTTCATTGGCACGTTCAATTGCCTTTTATACTTCTTTCCTGCAAAGGTATTTAATAGCCCCTGAGTGCAAACCTCGTAAAAACCCTGATTTTGGATAGGTGAAAATGCCTAATTTGAAAAAGAAAAGACGTAGGGGGTTTGGGGGGTGATGGTTCTTATAGTTGTCATAGTTGTGTTTGTTGTCATTGTTGTGATTGTTGTGATTGTTGCGGTGTTTTGAATTTCAGATTTTATTATTTGAATTTGTTTTGAGATTTGGATTTCGGAATTTGTGATTTCTTTGAATTTGGACTTTGGATGCTGGCGGCGTAGCGGGGGGTAATGGTTGGGATAGTTGTCATAGTTGTAATTGTTGTCATTGTTGTCATTGTTGCGGAGTTTTGAATTTCAGATTTATTATTTGAATTTGTTTTGAGATTTGGATTTCGGAATTTGAATTTACGTAGGATTTTGGCTTGGATATTTGAGTTTTCATTGAACATCGAAGTGCCAATAACGCAAAGCAAATCAATCTTTAAACAGCCTGTTCTCCAGTGCGTATTTTACAAGTCCGGCAGTATTGCGGGCGCCGGTTTTTTCGAGCAGGTTGCGGCGGTGGGCATCCACAGTACGCACGCTGATAAAAAGCTTATCTGCAATTTCCTGGTTGGTATGTTCCTGTGTGATGAGTTTGAGTACATCCAGTTCGCGTGGGGTTAGCGGCACAGGTTCGCCGATAATGCGTGATGATGCTTCCTTTTTCTTTACCATTCCCATCATCACCAGGTCCTTAACTTCTTCGCTGAAATAATTCCTGCCGGCAACCACAGCATCGATGGCTTCCATCAGCTCTTCCTTTCCCGAATTTTTAAGGATATAGCCTCCGGCACCGGCAGCTACCATGTTCCGGATATGGTCCTGTTCGTTGAGCATGGTAAGCGCCAGGACCCGGGTGTCGGGATAGTTTTCAGCGATCTTCCGCATGCAGCTAATGCCGTCCATCACCGGCATATTAATGTCGAGGATCACCAGATCGTGCGACAGTTCCCCGATCATCGAAAGCGCTTCCAAACCATTCTCGGCCTGCCCGATGATGCGATACTGGGGCTCGTCGCTCAACAGGGAGATAATTCCGTCTCTCACAATCTGATGATCGTCAACCAGGATGATCCTTATATTTTCCTTTTGATTTGCCGCCACCTACACAGGTATTTGTATGGTTAATGAAGTTCCGCGACCGGGGACGCTATCCACCTCAAAGGTTCCCGACATGGCTTTTACCCGGTTAAAAATACTTTTGATTCCCATTCCGCTCCGGTTTTCCCCGACCTGGACCGGAAGAAACCCCCGGCCATTATCTTCAAAAGTAAATATAATTTCGGTTTTGTGCAAAACGAGCTGTACAAAAATATCGGAAGCTTCTGCATGTTTTATGGTATTGTTAAGTGCCTCCTGGGTAATGCGGTAAAGGTTCAGTTCGATCTGCTTGCTGAGCCGGATGTCCTCTCCGAGATTTTCGTAGAGACTGATGTTGATGCCCGACGACTTTTCGATCTGGCTGAAAAGTGATTTGAGTGCCGGAATAAGCCCGTAATCCTCTATGGCATTTGGCATCAGGTTATGGGCAATATTGCGGCTCTCTTCGATGGCCGACTTAAGAAAGCTCATTCCGGCATTGAATTTCTCGGTATTTTTCACCCCCAGGGCATCGAACAGATTCTTCACCGCACTAAAGTTGAGGCTGGCCGCCGTAAGGTTTTGCCCCAGGCTGTCGTGAAGTTCCTTGGCAATCCGGCGACGCTCGTTGTTCTCACCCTCGATCAATGATTGGATCACCCGCTTTTCGGCCTCCTTGAGTGCAGTCAGGTCGTTAATTGCGGCCAGAAGGGCATCGCGGCCTTCATATCCGATCTGGTCGAGGGTAACCTCCGCTTGTATAATCCGGCCCGATTTTGACCTGAGGCGCAATTCGGTGGTTTGTGAAATCTCCCTCATCAGTTCGCCTTTCAGTTCCCTTCTGGTAAACAAGGATATTTCGGGCCTGATGTCCCAGATCTTCAGCTTCAGCATTTCATCCCTTGCATAACCCAGCAGTTTTTCAGCCGCAAGGTTGGCGTTGTAAAAGTTAAATTCGTTCATGTCGAAAACGACGAGGGGCACCGGGTTGGTTTCGAACAACAGGCGGTACCTTCGTTCGGATTCCTCCAGCTTTTTCTGCGCCATCACCTGCTCGGTAATGTTGATCTGGCTGCCCCAAATCCTGACAAGCATATTGTTTTCCTTAATACCCACCACATTGTTCGACATGTAAATCTCATTGCCATTCCTGTCGATTTCTTGTGATATTTCCTGCCTGACACGATACCCCGAAACCACGAATTTTCGCAGGAACCTGATGTTTTCGGGATTGTCGTCGCTGCCATGGAACTGAACCAGGCGCATGCCTTCCATTTCCTGCGCCCGGCTATAGCCGTACATTTTGGCAAAGGAATCGTTGCAGGTACGGATGTATCCCTGATGGTACATATTCATTACCTGCTTATCCGGCGGGATATCTATGGGAATAGGATTATCCAGTTCGAAAAGATAAATGCCTTCACTCGAATACTTAATAAAGCTGCGATAAATGTCGACCCAGTGCTGCAGTTCGAGTTCGAGTTTTTTCTTTTCGGTGATGTCGGTCATGGTTCCTATAATCCTGGCGGGTTTTCCAGATTCATCAATGTCGGCGATTTTTCCCTTGTTCAGCACCCACTTCCATTGTCCGGATGAATGTTTTACCCTGAACTCTATATCGAGCATTCGCTGTGCGTGCCTGATGAAATAATTGAAGGTGCTGTTTACAAGCTGAACATCGTCGGGATGAATGATGCTTTCGAAAAAGCTGCTGTCGATCTCATAATCCTCAGATTCCACGCCGAGGATTTTTTTCCATTGATCGTTTACCACGATGCTGTTTTTCTTCACATCATAATCCCACAGCCCGATACCGCCTCCCTGCAATGCCAGCTCCAGACGGTCTCTGCTTGCCTCAAGCTCCTTTCTGTAAAGGATGTCGTTGGTAATGTCCTTGGATGCTCCCGATACTGCCTTCAATTTTCCCGACTCATCGAATACCGCCGAAACATTGTCTTTGATATAAATGGTTTTGCCATCGCGGCGCTTCACCTCGGTTTCCTTCTCGAAGGTGGTAATGCCTTTCTGCAGGTTTTCATAAAACAGCCGGTTTCGTTCGTTCACGACCTCTTCGGGGATAAAGTCCGCAAATTTTCTTCCGATCATTTCCTGCGGGGTGTATCCGTAAATTTTTATGCTGGCATCGTTAATAAACATGATCTTCCCCTCGAGATTGACGGTCCACAACAGGTCGTGGGTGATCTCCACGATATCACGGTAGCGGCTTTCGCTCAGCCTCAGGGCTTTCTCCTGCGCCAGCACATTGGTCATATCCTTAAACGCCACCACCTTGCCAATGATCTCACCTTCGTGGTTGATGATATCATCAGATCGGCTGTACACCTGGTATTCAGTTGTGTTATCAGCCGATTTAAGGACATGCGATCTTTGCGCATCTGCATGTGCGCCCTGCCCGGTAAGGAGTTTTCCCACCAGATTGCGGGTATTGTCGGCATCGCGGATTTTCAATACCTTTTCGAGATGCCTGCCAATGCCATCGCGTTCTTTTACGCCGGTAAGCTTTTGGGCCACTGCATTCATTTTGGTAATGATCCCCGCAGAATCGGTGTAGATGATTCCCTCCCCGATGTTTTCGAGTACCACCGAAAGATTTCGTTCGCTGATGCTTAATTCGTTTTTCAGATCGATCACGCGCTTAATCTGCTGCTTAACCAGGAAATAAATCAGGAAGGTGGTGATCAGAATAAAAAACCAACCTTTGTAAGTCTGCAACTGCGATTCGATCTGATAACTGGGTGATATACGCTGCAGCACCTCATCGGAAAGCAAAATCCACAGAAAACCGAACACAAAAAAATATACTGCAGTTTTGATGGCCGGCTTTTTATATTCATCTAATTTCATGATTGATGTTTTTATCATTCCTGCAAAATCCGTAGTACCGGGGGAAGGTGTAAAATTACAAAAGAAAAGATGACGCCAGGAGAATACCCTTGGTTTAATTGGAAATAGCAGTTATTTTTTACGGAGCAGGTTTTTAATCTGGTTGAGTTTCATCAGGGCCTCCACGGGAGTGAGGGTGTCGATATCGGTATTTAGTATGTCATCCTTGATTTGCAACAGCAACGGATCATCGAGTTGAATGAAGCTGAGCTGGTATTCGTCCTTTGATTTTCCCGAAGATTTCAGATCTTTTCCGAGTTCGTTGCGGCTGTGGCTTTTTTCGAGGGTTTCGAGCAACTGGTTTGCATTTTCGATCACTTCCGGGGGCATACCCGCCATTCTCGCCACATGAATACCAAAGCTGTGTTCGGTGCCGCCGGGGACCAGTTTTCGCAGAAAGATCACTTTGTTGTTGATTTCCTTGATGGAGATGTGGTAATTTTTGATGCGCTTCATCGATCCGGCCATTTCGTTCAATTCGTGATAATGCGTGGCAAACAGCACTTTGGGCCTGAATACCGGATGCTCGTGCAGGTACCAGGCAATCGACCAGGCAATGGAAATACCATCGTAGGTGGAAGTTCCGCGTCCGATCTCATCGAGGATGATCAGGCTGCGGTTCGAAATATTGTTGAGAATGCTGGCGGTTTCGTTCATTTCTACCATAAAGGTGGATTCGCCCGAAGAAATGTTATCGGAGGCTCCCACGCGGGTAAATATCTTGTCGACCATCCCGATCCTTGCCGATTCGGCAGGCACAAAACTCCCCATCTGCGCAAGCAGGGTGATCAGTGCGGTTTGACGCAGCAACGCAGATTTTCCGGACATATTCGGGCCGGTTATGATTACGATCTGCTGCTTTTTGGTGTCGAGAAACACATCGTTGGGGATATACTTTTCGCCCGGCGGCATAAAATGTTCGATCACGGGATGCCTGCCTTTTTGAATATCGAGCACGTACGAATCGTTGATTTCCGGCCGCACATAGCGGTTTTGCCCGGCCAATTCGGCAAAGGCCTGCAGGCAGTCGAGGCGGGCAATCAGTGTGGCATCGAGCTGAACCGGTTCCACGTAATCTGCCACACTCACCACCATCTCATCGAACAACCGGTTTTCTATCGCGATGATCTTCTCTTCAGCGCCCAGGATCTTTTGCTCGTATTCCTTCAGCTCGGCGGTGATGTATCGCTCCGAGTTCACCAGGGTCTGCCGGCGTTCCCAGCTTTCCGGCACTTTATCCTTATGCACGTTGGTTACTTCGAGGTAATACCCGAACACATTGTTGAAAGCTATTTTCAGCGAAGGTATTCCTGTGGCGGCGATTTCGCGCTTTCTGATCTGTTCAAGGTAATCTTTTCCGGAGGTAAGCAGGTTGCGCAGTTCGTCGAGTTCTTCAGACACTCCGGTCCTGAAAACTCCTCCCTTGTTCACCAATGCAGGTGGTTCGGCGTTGAGTTCCCTTTCGATCTTGTCGCGGATCAACTGGCAGGGGTTCAACTGATCGGCGATACGCCTGAGCGGCTCGGAACCGGAGTCCGAACAGATTTTTCTGATATGTTCCACCGCATGAAGGCCTTTCACCACCTGGATCAACTCGCGGGGATTGATACGCCCCACGGCCACTTTCGAAATCAGCCGCTCGAGGTCGCCAATGGTTTTAATATACTGCTTTATCGCGTCGGCGGTTTCCTGATTGTTCAGCAGATATTCCACCACATCCTGCCGCTCTTCCACCGCTTTTCTGATTTTTAGCGGCAGCAGGATCCATTTCTTCATCATCCGCGATCCCATGGGCGAAATCGTGCGGTCGATCACCTCCAGCAGGGTAGCGGCATTTTCGTTTGGCGAATAGGTAAGTTCAAGGTTCCGGATGGTAAATTTATCGAGCCATACATACCTTTCCTCTTCGATGCGCGAAAGCTTGCAGATATGCCCCAGCTTGTCGTGATGGGTTTCGGCAAGGTAATGCAGCGCTGCGCCGGCAGCAATGTTGCCGTTTTCAAGATCTTCCACCCCGAATCCTTTCAGGGATTTGGTGTCGAAATGCTTCAGCAGAATGTCTTCTGAAAAATCGCCGGTAAAAACCCAGTCCTCGAAGGTGGTGAGGTAAAATTTCCCGCCAAAGACCTCCACAAACTGGCGCTGCTTGCTTTTTTGCACAATCACTTCGCTGGGGCGGAAGCTTTGCATCAGCTTATCGATATACTCGTACGATCCCTGCGAAACATAAAATTCGCCCGTACTCACGTCCAGAAAGGCCACGCCTGAATGTTTCGGAAGCAGGTGCACGCTGGCCAGGAAATTATTTTCACGGTTTTCGAGCACCTTATCGTTGTACGACACTCCCGGAGTTACCAGTTCGGTTACACCGCGTTTCACGATCTTCTTGGTCATCTTAGGGTCTTCCAGTTGATCGCAGATGGCCACACGCTGCCCGGCCCTGACCAGTTTTGGCAGATAAGTATCCAGCGAATGGTGCGGAAAGCCGGCAAGCTCCACGTAGGAGGCGGCACCATTGGCACGGCGCGTCAGTACAATGCCCAGAATATTCGACGCCTTGATGGCATCTTCGCCGAAGGTTTCGTAAAAATCGCCTACCCTGAACAGCAGCAAGGCATCAGGATATTTGGCCTTGATGGCATTATACTGCTTCATCAAAGGCGTTTCAACGGTTTTATCTTTCGTCTTTCCGGCCAATGTATGGTATTTTCGAGCAAAATTAAAACTTTAATCCATTACAGCCTGTTTTGTGAATAACTCGGTAAAACCCATTTTTTTTGTTCCTGAAGAACAGCCACGTTAAGTATAGTTCTATATTTGCGGGTTTTTAATTTTGATTGCCGATCATGAGAAAACTTCATAACAATGAGCTGAACCGGTTGAATGTGGAAGAGTTCAGGGGGGCCGAAAAAATTCCCTGCATTGTGGTACTTGACAATGTGCGCAGCCTGAACAATATCGGGTCGGTATTTCGCACCTCAGATGCTTTCCGGGTAGAATCGATTTTTTTGTGCGGAATTACCGCCACCCCGCCCCACCGCGATATTCACAAAACCGCCCTGGGCGCCACCGATACGGTTAGCTGGGAGTATTTTCTCGAAACCCGCGATGCCATTAAAAAGCTTAAAGCAGAGCAGTACAGGATACTCTCGGTAGAGCAGGTGGATAAAAGCACAAGCCTTGAAAACCTGGAGATACGGGCGGATCAGAAAACGGCTTTGGTGTTCGGGCACGAGGTAAAAGGTGTAAGTCAGGAGGTTATAGATTTGTCGGATGCCTGCATCGACATTCCGCAATATGGCACCAAACATTCGCTAAACATCTCTGTTTGTGCGGGTATCGTGATCTGGGAAGTCTTTAAAAAATATGCAAAGAAATCTTAAATTAATCTGCAATACCCAAAAAAATAGTTGAAAATCCTAATTATTGCTTATATTTGCCCAAATTTGCCGTGTTATGAAAACGCGTTCCCGTGCGGGATTTTTCAGGATAGAGACAAAAAATTTGTGCGGGTTTTTTTATCTTTGTACAAAAATTATTTACACACTAAACAATAAAGAAAAATGATTCGAAAAGCTACTATCTTAAATTTTGCAGGATTGATTTTGCTGGCCACGTTGCTGGTAAGTTGTAATCCTTTGAAGAAAATGGCAAAGAATTACAACGCAATCGATTATGAGGTTACACCGGAAGTACTTGAAGTAAAAGGTGGAGAAGTAAGCTTTACCGTAAAGGGTGATGTACCGCCCAAGTATTTCAACAAGAAAGCAGCCGTTCTCTTTCAGCCATACGTGCAATACAACGGTGACGAGTACATGCTGAAGCCCATGATCCTCAAGGGAGAGAATGTATCGGGTGAAGGTACAACCATTAACTATGCCAACGGTGGAACCTTTACGTATTCCGCAACCTTCAACTATCAGCCCAAAATGCGTGTTTCGGAACTGATGGCCGAACTGGTGGCTTTCGCTCCCAAAGACGGTGTGGCTGCAGGTATGACCCTGGAGGATGCCCGCAGAATGCCAAGAACAACCACACTTGGCGATCTAAAACTTGCCGATGGTATTATTACCACTTCCTATCGCATTGAAGTAGGCAACGAGGTGCTCGAAACCATCGAAACCGGAGATCCCAATATCAACCGCAGCGAATTCGATGTGGAAGACCAGTACAAGGTGGATCTGCTGAAACTGGCCCCGCACGGTTACGAAAAAGTGACCGTTGCCACAGAAAACGCAACCATCTACTACCGCATCAATCAACATAACTTTAATCCCAGCCTGGAACTAAACAGGGAAAAGAACATGATGGAACAGCTCGAAGGGCTGGATGAATTCCTGACAAGAGGATGGGAAATAAAAGATATACAGATCGACGGCTGGGCATCACCCGAAGGTGAAGAAACCTTTAACGAAGGCCTTTCCGAAAGACGTGCCAACACCGCACAGAATGTGCTGGTAAACCGCTTCAACAAACTGGCAGGATTCAGCAATGCCAATGAAGTTATCAACTGGAAACTGATGGCCCACGGACCTGACTGGAACGGTTTTGTACAGCGCGTTAAGAATTCTGATCTGGAAGACAAGCAGCAGATCCTGAATGTTGTGGAATATTCGGCCCCCGACAGGCGGGAAGAAGAAATCAGGAACATGATCCTGATCTATCCGGCACTTCTGGAAACCATACTGCCTCCGCTGCGCCGTGCAGAAATCGCTGTAAATTGCTATGAGCCAAAGAAAACAGATGCTGAAATCGCCCGTTTGGCTACCGCTGATCCGGACCAGCTCGAACACCATGAAATGCTCTACGCTGCAACGCTCACCGAAGACTGGAATACCAAATACAACATTTATAAAACGGCCGCCCAAAACAATGCCCATAGCTGGGAAGCCCAGAATAATGCAGGCTACATGGCGCTGAAGAAAGGAAAAATAGATGAAGCCACCGATTATTTCGAACTGGCAAAAACCCTCAGCCCCAACAATGGCGTTGTAACCAATAACCTCGGTGTGGTTTATGCCATGCAAGGCGAATATGACAAAGCCGAAGAAAATTTCCTCAATGCAAATAAAATGGGCGTTGATAACAATTACAACCTCGGTTTAATCGACCTGCAGAAAGGCAATTACGAAAGCGCACTCACAAAATTCCAGGGTGTGAAATGCAACTACAATATCGCCCTCGCACAAATGATGGCAGGCAACAACGAAGCCGCCGCATCCAACCTGGAATGCGCCAGGAAAAATGCAGAAACCTATTACCTGATGGCCATTGTTGGCGCACGCACCGGCAACGAGTCGATGATGCTGACCAACCTGGAAAAAGCCGTTAAAGCCGACCCGGCATACAAAGAAGAAGCCGCTTCCGACAGGGAATTCATTATGTACTACGATGACCCTGATTTTGTTGCGATCGTTGATTAGAATCTATTAATCTTCAATACCAAATCCCGGTGTAATATCTGCACCGGGATTTTTTTTTCAAGCCAAATGATCCTGATGAAAATGGCTCCAAGGATTTGTGCGTTGTTTCATCCGCAGTTGACTGTAAAAAGGCTGTTTAAAAATTGATGTGACACGCTGAGATTTCACGATGAATTTGCAGTATAGCCTGAATTGTTATTTCACATCATTTTTGAAAATGAAATTACAAAAGGTTCATTAACAATAAACAGAAAACCGGGAGAGCAAACGAGCCATTCCCGGTTTGCATTCTTCTTTCTGAAAGCTTATTCTCCGACCATCCTGTGGTATTCAAACGGATCAAAATCATCCCCGCTGACCGGTTTTATGCGAAATCGGAAACCGTAATCACCGGCGGGAAGCAGGTACTGGTCGTGGGGCCGGGCGCCCCAGCTATTGTCGCCACCCACGCCCATTTGTTTAAAATTCACAGTTACAAATACGGTGTCTTTCGGCACGATATCGATGGTATGCCTGTAGTTTTCCTTTGTCCCCTGATCGAAATCTGCGATGGAATTATGAAGGGCTGAACCCGAAAACAAAGGAAGCCCGTCGATCATTAAGCCTTTTCCCGAGCCATTGGTCAGCATCATCCAGCGGATATCGGTTTTATATCCGTTTTCCTGAGGACGAATATACGGGAAATACTGTTCGGCGACTTTTTGATTATACACATCCACGAATGCCGAAGTGTAACGGTCGCAATAGTTTTCGTGCGGCCCTCTTCCATACCAGGTCAAATGATCAAATTGTGCCGGGAGGGCGAAGCGCACACCAAAACGCGGCATCTCCGGCCGGATCTGCCTCAGATCGATATACTCCAGCAGCATGCCGTTACCGGCCACCGCCCGGATGGTATCCTGTTCAAGGTGTTCAAAATCAAAGTACAGCAACAGCCCGGATTCCTCACCGGACAGGGGGGCATTGCGATAAGCAGCTATATCGGAGGCTTTCAGGGGGTAATTCCACAGCCTGAATTCATCGAGCTTTCCGCTGAATAGCCGTTCCCCCTCCCGGTATCCGCCCATATAGCTTATACCTGAAACATCCATAGGCAGGGTTTTTTCGAAATGCCGGGTTTGCACATATTCGCCGTCGACGTACAGATCGAGCTTCTTGTCAAACTGGCTGTAGACAAGGCTGATAAAGTACCACCTGCCGGTTGTGAACGGGAAATCAAATCCTGCAGCTTCATTGCCACCCAGGAAAAAATACAACCTTCCGTCATTTCTGAACTCCAGATGCAGGCGTTCATTCGCCCACTCATCATTATTCCAGATCACGTTTTTACCGGAAAAACCTGTTGGAAAAACAAGCGCCTCTATTGTAAACTCATTCAGCTTAACCGGCCCGGGATTATTCAGTGCAAGCATCGACGGCAGGGCATCAAAATCCATGGCTTTTCCAAATCCTTCGCGGGATGAAGTGAGCAGTTCCACATCAGGTTTGGGGAATCCGAGCAACTTAATGCCTGACGAAACCTCTACCTCTCCCCTTCCATTCACCAGGTAATCGAGCGTCTGCATGGCATTAACGGCCGGCAGGTAAAACTGCGTCCGCAGCCGTGCCTGCCCCGCATCGATCCCCTGAAACGAAATTCCCGAGAGCTGCCGGTAATTGGAGGCATCTTTCCAGGGAGCACAACGCTTGTCCATGCCATTCCCAAAGTCGTTATCGGTAGGAGCACGCCAATAGTTGGGGCTTATCGGATCAGCAAGCAACTGCCTGCCCTGAAAATGCCAGCCGGTCATTTCACCGCTTGTTTTGTCGAAAACGATGGTAAAATCCTCTCCCGAGAACTCCACCCGGTCCTCGATCTCCATCACGGAAATGGGGGGTATTTCCGGTTCGGGAATTTTCACAGGCGGTTCGTAGTTGGGGATTTCCAGTTGCACCTTAGCCACTTCGAATCCTTTGGGTAGCGCCGGATCAGGTACATCATTCACCAGGGTGAAGAGGATGAAGTATTCATGCTCGGGCTGAAGACGCAGGTCGGAATGGCCGATGTGTAAACTTTTGCTATGATGAGGCTTCAAATCTGGATTTTCGATGCGGCCTTCCTTCAGCACCTCGCCCTCCGAGCGGATTTGCCACACCAGGTCAAAACGGTCGAGGTTGATGAAATCGTAATTGTTGATCAGGTGATAAATGCCTTTGAGCGGATCGATATCGTGTATCTTAATGTACTGGTAAACCTTCTTCACTTCGTGCAGAGCCGGATGGGGCGTGCGGTCGGGCGACACCAATCCGTTGATGCAGAAATTACCATCGCCGGGAACGTCATCTGGGCCAAAATCTCCACCATACGCATAATACTCACGTCCATCATCCGCTGTTTTCAGCAGACCCTGATCCACCCAGTCCCAGATGCTTCCACCCTGCAACTGATCGTACCGTTCAATCACATCCCAGTAATCCTGCAGATTCCCGTTGCTATTGCCCATGGCATGTGAATATTCACACATGATCAGCGGCCGGTCCTGCCGTTGTTTGGCGTAGCTTTCGATATATTCCACGGAAGGATACATCGGACAGAAAATGTCGGTGTTTGGTCCTGACAGCGCCCGTTCGTAATGAATCGGCCGCGAGACATCACGCGATTTGATCCACTTGTAACAGGCCGTGAAATTTTCCCCATCGCCGGCCTCGTTTCCCATCGACCAGATGATGACCGAAGGATGGTTCTTATCGCGTTCCACCATTCGTTGTACGCGATCGAGATGGGCAATCATCCACAGGGTATCCTTTGCCAGGCTCCGTTCGCCGTATCCCATGCCATGCGATTCGATATTGGCCTCATCGATCAGGTAAAGGCCGTATTCATCGCAAAGGCGGTACCATAGCGGATCGTTGGGATAGTGGCTGGTACGTACCGTATTGATGTTGTTTTGCTTCATAAGCAGAATATCGTTGCGCATGGAAGCCTCCGAAATCACGTGCCCGGTCACGGGATCATGCTCGTGCCGGTTCACGCCCTTCAACAACACCGGCACCCCGTTTACCAGCAGTTGACCGTTCTTAATTTCCGCAGTCCTGAAACCGATCCGGGAGGATAATGCTTGAAGAACAGTGCCCTTTTTGTCCATCAATGAAATTACGAGCGTATAAAGTTCAGGTGTTTCTGCAGTCCATTTCCGCGGTTCCTTCACAAACCTTGAAAATCTGCAGGTATGTTCGTCGCCCGGATCAAGCCTGATACTTCGGGTTTCCTCATAAATGAGCGACCGCATCGACAGGCCGAAAAGCTGCACGCGCAATTGCAACCTGTCGCTTTTTCGCCGGAGCTGATTCTTCAGCTCCACATCTACACTGAGCTGGCCGTCGGTGTATTGATTGGTCAATGAAGCATGTACAAAAAAGTCACTGATGAAGGTTTGCGGCATGGCGTACAAAAACACATCCCGCTCGATACCGCTAATGCGCCAGAAATCCTGGCATTCCAGGTACGAACCGTCGCTCCAGCGGAACACCTGGACGGCCAGCCGGTTTTTTCCCGGCGTCAGGTATCCGGTAATGTCGAATTCTGCCGGCGTTTTGCTCCCCTGACTGTAGCCCGCTTCCCGGCCGTTCACCCACACATACATGGCCGATTTTACGGCACCGAAATGAAGGATCACCTGCTTCCCGTCCCAATGGTCAGGAATGTCAAAAGTAGTGAGATAACTTCCTGATGGATTGTTATTGCGCGGAATAAAAGGCGGCTGCGGATTTTTGGTCCATTCGTAATCCGAATTCACGTATATGGGCGTACCGTACCCCAGCACCTCCCAGTTGGATGGCACGGGAATTTCATCCCAACCTGCGGCATCAAAATCCATCTTGTAAAAATCAGCCGGCCTTTCATTGATGGTGGGCGACCAGTAAAATTTCCAGTTGCCGTTAAGCAGTTTAAAAAACGGAGATGCATCTCTGTCGGAATGATAAGCCTGCTCCACCGAGAAATACGGGATATAAAAAGCATGCGGATCGAGCCGGTTGCGCTGCACAACCCGCGGATTTTCGATATCGTTAAAAATATCCCTGCCGCTTTGCTGCGCTGTACCGGTGCAATACAAAGCAAGCAGAACAACTAACAAGTAAATATTTTTCATGCGCACATTCATTGTAGGTTACAAAGTACAAGATAGGAATTAATATTCATCTTCCAGGCCGAAAACAGGTTTTCTTCTGATCCATCTGCCGCGGGTGAAGTCAGGAAAATCCTGTGGCTCGCCGCCACTGGCAATGGAACGCTCCGAAAGTGGCGTAATCACGCTCCAGGTTGCGGCATCGTAGACATCGAGCGGGGGCTGGATATTTCGTTTCACCGATTCCACAAAAGCATTCAACACAAAGAAATCCATGCCGCCATGCCCCGATCCCACGGCAAGATCTTCATAGCGTTGCCACAAGGGATGATCGTATTTTTCAAGGTAAGCCTTCGAGTCCTCCCAACGGTGCGGCGGACTAACGCCCTCAATATAGATCTGATCGCCGTCCTTCATCCACAGTCCTCTGGTGCCCTGAACCCTGAAACCAAGAGAATACGGGCGCGGCAATGTGGTATCGTGAATCACGATCACCGATTCGCCGCGGGCGGTGCTGATGGTGGTAGTTACGATGTCGCCCATTTTCCATTTCAGGTTCGCATGCGGATGATCTGCCCCGCCCTGTTTCACGATGTAATTGTGCAGGCCGCGCGATTTGGTGGATGTAGAAGTAAGGGAAACAAAGCGGTTGCCCCGGTTGATGTCGAGGTAATTTCCGACGGGCCCGATGCCGTGCGTGGGATATACATCGCCGTCCCTTTTCAGGTAATGCTCGGTGCGCCACTGTGCTTCGGAAAAGGCTTCAGGGCCAAATTTCAATCCGCCGCCGTAAGGTTGTTTTCCATTATTGAAAAGCACCTCCCTTAAATCGTGCTGGTAACCGCAATGACAATGCACCAGTTCGCCAAACAGGTTTTGGGTCACCATGTTGTGGATGGCCATGATGTCGCGACGATAGCAAACATTTTCCAGGATCATGCAGGGCATCCCTGTTTCTTCAGAGGCATTCACCATATCCCAGCAGTCTTCGATGGTATTGGCGGCCGAGACCTCCACACCGGCAAATTTTCCTGCTTTCATCGTATCCACAGCCATAATGGGATGCCATAGCCAGGGCGTGGAAATGATCACCCCCTGAATATCGTTGCGCTCAAGCAGGTCGTGGTAAGCATAGTCGCTGCCGGTATAGACTTCCGGTTTTGGGAAGCCGCCCTTTTCGATCATCTTCAGGCTGTCGGCCAACATGCCAGGATCGATATCGCAGATCGCCGGAATTTCCACATCGCTACGCTGCAAAAGATTGTACAGGTGATTTTGCCCGCGCAATCCGGTGCCGATAAGGGCAATCCGCACTTTTTCGGGTTTCAGTGGATTGGAAAGTGTGACCGATGGCGCCACAACCAGTCCCAGGCCCGCCACTGATGAAGTACGGATGAAATTGCGTCGCGTAAATGCTTTGTTCATATACTTTGTATTATGGTATTTTGTATTCTTCACATTTTTTTTGTTCCATGCTGCACATCCTCGAAAATTCGTCCCATGACCAGGGCCATCGCGCCCGTCACGGCAGCTTTGTCACCAAGGGTGGATGTAGTGATGCAGGTGTCGTTCTTGATTTTCAGAATGGTATACCGGTTAAGCGTTTGCTGAATGGGATCGATGATGAATTGCCCGGCCCTCGACAATTTTCCGCCGATGATGATGTATTCGGGATTGAAGATATGAATGAGAATGGACAATCCCATGCCCAGGTATTCTCCGATTTGCTGCAAAAGATCAATACTGAACTGGTCGCCCTCACGTGCTGCCCTGATGATCACCGCAGTGGTGATTGCGTCCAGACTTCCGGCCATCGATTGTACCGCACTGAGTTTTCCTGCTGAAATGCCCTGCCGGGCCAGTTTTTCAAGGGCTTTGCCAGATGCAAGTGTTTCCAGGCAACCACGCTTTCCGCAAATGCACAGGTCGCCGTCATCCTCCATCCTGATATGGCCAAACTCACCGGCAAACCCCGAATTGCCATGGTAAAGCCTGCCATTGGTGATCACCCCCATCCCGATACCCGATCCGATGTTCAGACACAGCACATGGTTTTTGCCTTTGGCCGATCCGAACACCAACTCGCCGAGCGCCATTACCCTGGCATCATTATCAACAAATACCGGACGGCAAAACCGTGCTTCAAACAATTCCCTTACCGATTCCGAACCCTCGTTGAAATACGAAAAGCTGCTGCCGAGCGCCGGATCGGTAAGCCCCGGGATCGCCACGCCGACGCCAAGTACTTTTTCGTAGTTGAGCCCGGCGTCTTCGAACACAGTCGCTGCAAAATGCCTGATTTCGTCGATAAAAGCAGCATCATTTTGCAGGGGCATGTCCAGTGTCCTGATTTCGCCAATCAGGTCGTTTCGCAAATTAAAAACTGCCATATCGGTAGTTTCCTGCCCGATCGTTATACCTATCACATACCTTGCTCCCGTCTCAAGCCCAAATAGCACCGGGCGCCGGCCACCGATCGAATGGCCGATTCCATCCTCGCAAACCAGCCCCTCGGCAATCAATTCGCGAAGCAGCTTCTGGATAGAGGGGGAACTCATATTGGTCAGCCGGCAAATTTCAGGATTGGAAAGCGATTTCTTTTGGTAAAGAAAATTTAAAATCGATTTCTTTTGCAGATATTTCTTTACGCTGAGGCTGGATACGGCCTCAGGAGCCGGATCGGAAAAAAAAATTGGATCGGAATAAACAATGGCTTGCTCATCCATAACAGACATGTTTTAATTAGCCCATATTGATCGGGTAAAAATAAGCAAACCTTTTTAAATTTTTTTACAAAGTCGGGGGATTTTTCTGCGATCAGGGCAGATATTGCTGAACAGTTGGCATTTAAATTACCTGTTTATTTTCTTTCTTCCGCCGATGTGGTGAGCCGGTAACCAACATTGTGAATATTTTCGATGCGAACGGCCGGATCGGATTTCAAATATTTTCTAAGTCGTGAAATAAACACATCGAGGCTGCGGCTGGCGAAATAATGATCGTCGCCCCATATCTTCATCAGCATATCTTCGCGCCGGATGATGGTATTGTAGTTTTCGCAAAGTGCCCTCAGCAATTCGGCTTCGCGGTGGGTAAGCTGACGCATGGTTTCCTGCCCCTTCAGTTTCTGGTTTTTCAGGTCGAACACAAATTGGCCGATGTGGAATTCG
>JBKHBQ010000318.1:0-4067 GCA_046542305.1 Bacteroidales bacterium | reverse complement strand
TCATTGTTGGTGCCATAGGTTACATCGGCCAGATAGGCCCGGCGGCGTGCATCCGAATTGGGATCGTGCTTGTCGATACAGTCCACCGACAATCCGTGAAACATGAAAAGCATGCCCATCCACTCCGAGTCACGTTTGGCCAGATAGTCGTTCACCGTCACGATATGTACGCCCTTGCCGGGAAGAGCATTCAGGAATACCGGAAGGGTAGCCACCAGCGTTTTACCTTCACCTGTTGCCATTTCGGCCACCTTTCCCTGGTGAAGCACAATACCGCCGATCAACTGTACGTCGTAATGCACCATATCCCATTTGATCATGCTTCCGCCGGCCATCCATTTGTTGTCGTAATATGCCTTGTCGCCGGCAATATTCACATGATCGAATCTGGCTGCCAGATTGCGGTCGAATTCAGTGGCGGTAACTTCCACCGTTTCGTTTTCCTTAAAGCGCCTGGCGGTTTCTTTTACCACCGAAAAAACTTCGGGAAGGATTTTATCGAGGATTTGCTGGGATTTCTCGTAGCTCAGTTTTTCTAGCCTGTCCATCTCCTCGTACAGTTTTTCCTTTTCATCAATATCCATATCAGGCTCAGTGTCGATTTTTTCCCGGATTGCGGAAATCTGATCTTCTTCAGCCTGAATATATTCCTGGATTTGCTGTCTGAATTCATGCGTTTTGGCACGCAGTTCATCATTGCTCAGCCCTTTGATGGTTTCATATGCCGCCAGGGTTTCGTCGAGTATGGGTTGTAGATCTTTTATGTCTCTTGCCGACTTGGTGCCAACAAATTTTTTCAGGAAATTTTTAAACATGTTTTTTGTCTTTTTGCTTTTGCAGGTTGACTCTCAATCAACAATAATGCCTTTGAGTAAACTTACGCAGGTCGCAGGGCAGTATATGCCATGATGACACGTGCGCCACGGGGCAAAGGTACACGATTTAAATGAAAACCGGAAACAATCTGTAAGCAGGCTTTTTAACTGATCTTTAGCCCTTCGGGGATAAAAAGCGACGGATCGCCGCCATGCTTTAAGATATCCCTTACCACCGATGAATTAAGCGCGGTATATTCGGGCAGGGTGAGCAGGAAAACGGTTTCAATATCCGGATAAAGCTTTTTGTTGACTTGTGCAATGGAACGTTCGAATTCGAAATCTGCCGAAGTTCTTAATCCGCGAAGGATATATCTGGCGCCCACTTTCCGGCAATAATCAACGGTGAGCCCCTGGTAACGGTCGATCACGATCTTGTCGAAATCCTTAAACACCTGCTCCAGAAAAGCAATCCGCTGATTGATCGTAAAATAGTTTTTCTTTTCCTGGTTTTGCCCGATGGCGATGATGATTTTATCGAAAAGCGAAAGCGCCCGTTTGATGATATTTTCGTGTCCGCGCGTGATGGGATCGAAAGATCCCGGAAAGATGGCGATTTTTTCCATAGCAGGATTTTTTGCAAAAATAACTTTTTAGCGTTTATTGATCATCATGATACCGTCGCGAAGCGGAATCAAAACATTTTCCACGCGGATGTCGGATTGTATGGCTTTATTGAACCGGATGATACCCTGTGTTTCCTTGTCGCCGGTTTTTTCGTCGAAAACCTTTCCGTCCCAGAAAGCATTATCGGCAAGAATAATGCCTCCGGGCCTGACGCGATCGATGATCATTTCGAAATAGTTGAGGTAGTTTTCCTTGTCGGCATCAATAAACACCAGGTCGAATACTCCTTCAATTTTTTCGATAATGTCGATGGCATTGCCGATATGTGTCACAATCCGGTCGTCAAGCCCGGCTTCCCTGAAATATTTTTTGCCGATTTCCACCGATTCGACATTGCTGTCGATGGTATGCACCACTCCTCCGTCAGCAAGCCCCATTGCCAGGTTTATCGTGGAGTA
The DNA here is from genome assembly GCA_046542305.1 of Bacteroidales bacterium. Lineage (GTDB taxonomy): Bacteria > Bacteroidota > Bacteroidia > Bacteroidales > 4484-276 > JBKHBQ01. The sequence continues at coordinate 2,167 of JBKHBQ010000318.1, read as the reverse complement.
GCCGGTAAACGTACCGATTTCCAGGATAGATTCTGGCCGCAGCATCCGGCTCACCATTCGCAGGAACAGCCCCTGGAGTTGTCCCGACATCATGCGCGGATACATGGTTTTCAGGTTGGTTTCGCGGTAGAGGCGGTACAGCAAATCCGATTCGGGGGTGCTGTGTGCTTCGGCGTAATTCTCGAAATCAGGATGGATGGCTTGATAATCTTGTTGTGGCATAAACCCGCAGGATTAATGATAGGTTATTTTCTGGGCAAGTAAGTTAATATGCTGAAATCGTCGGGAAGGAATATTTCGTTGGCTACTGAAAGTAAATCTGAAGCAGTGAGTTTCTCCACTTTTTCGATGATTTGGGAAAAGCTGTCCACATCTTCGAAAAAAAGGTAGCTCTTGCCGATGGAGATCATTTCGTTGAGATTCGATTCGAGCGAGATGGCCATTTGTCCGATGATCTGCTGCTTGGCGCGGTGCAGTTGCAGGGTGCCCATGGCTTTTTCACGCAGGTTTTTCAATTCCTTGTATACCAGCCTGATCGATTTTTCGAGGTAGCCGTTGTCGGTGCCGAGGTAAATATGAAAATTTCCGGTATCGGAATACGGCTGATAATGCGCCTCAATGTTATAGCAATAGCCGTACTTTTCGCGGATGCCCAGATTCAGGCGCGAATTCATACCCGGACCGCCAAGCACGTTGGTAAGCAGAGCCAGGGCATTCTTGCGGTCATCCCTCAGATCGTAGGCAATGTTGCCAAGAACGCAATGCACCTGATAGTTCGCTTTTGGTGCCGTTAGTTTCCCGGCCGAATAGCCGTTAAATGCCTGACGTCCGTTTTGATCCTCGCGGGGCGGAATATGACCAAAATATTTTTCGGCCATCCTGATCAGCTTTGCGAATGGAATATCGCCTACCGACGAAATGACGATCCTTGCCGGGTGATAATTGCGACTCATAAAATCCAGCACATCTTTGCGGCTGAAATTCTTTACGCTTTTTGGTGTGCCGAGAATACACCGTCCGATGGGATGGTCGTTGTACAGCAATTCTTCAAATTCGTCGAAGATCAGTTCGGCCGGCGAATCTTTGTATGAGTTGATCTCGTCGAGTACCACGTCCTTTTCCTTTTTAATCTCCTTTTCGGGAAACACCGAATTGAACAGGATATCGGCAAATAGCTCCAGCGAACGATCATAGTAATGTGTAAGAAAGGAAGCATACACAAAGGTTTCTTCCTTTGAGGTATAGGCATTAAGGTCGCCGCCCACGTTTTCGAGCCTGCTCAGCACATGAAACGCCTTTCTGCGCTTTGTCCCCTTAAAGATCAGGTGTTCGATAAAATGTGCGATGCCGTTTTCTTCATCCCGTTCATCGCGCGATCCGGCGTTGATAGCCACACCGCAGTGCGCCACCGTTGATATGGATTGTTTATGTATGATTCTGATGCCGTTAGGCAATCTGTGATATTGATATTCCATAATTTACAAAATAGCGGCAAAGGTAAGGGTTTTCAATTTTCAGTAAATCAAAAGTATTAATGGATTTATTATCTGCGAGTTATATAGAATAATGTGTTTTTATTCTCAGTGGGAAGGATTAAATTTTGCAATTATGCTCACTCAACTGAAGAGATAAACGGAATATTCTCAGTTCATGTTATCACTGTAACTGAATGTATATCAAACAAAGTGAAGTGGATTGAAATTCAATGAATAAAACGCTGATAAGGAAAACTCCGGAACCCAATAATTAAACTTTCTTCTCCGGGTTCGGCTTTACCTCAAAATCTCCGGTAATAATATAATCAGCCATGGGCAGCAGCGACCGCACCATTTTGTGCTCCTGGCCCAGGGTAGCCCAGCGGCCTTCGTCCATCACTTCCTTGCCGCGGAGGTCTTTAGTGTGTTTCTTTTTGGTTTGCAGGTAGGTGAGATCGATAAAAAACCGGATATCGATGCGTTCGGCTTTAATTGCATAAAGCCCATCAACCACCAGCATGTCCACCTCACTGAAATCCGTAACAAGCCGGTCTACCTGTTCAGTCACCAGGTCCACACACGGCATTTCGGAAGTGCGGCCGTTTTTAAAATCGTCGATCACCTGATGGATTTCGTCCCAATTGTATTCGTTATAGCCCACCACATTTTCGATGCCTTCCTTCTCCCGCCAG
>JBKHBQ010000036.1:0-21362 GCA_046542305.1 Bacteroidales bacterium | reverse complement strand
ATATCCGAACCGGTCCCCGGTCTACTGTCGCTACTATGACAGGTGTTTACGATCTTTACCGCCTGCTGTATTCCCGGATCGGAACAGGGCCTTCATCCAACGGAAATCCCTGGTCATCGTTGTTTTCCTTCAACCATCAGGATGGCGCCTGTCCGCAATGTGACGGACTGGGTAAAATTGCTGTCTGCGACCCCGATAAACTGGTTTCCGAGCCACAAAAACCACTGATCGCCGGGGCGATGGATGGCCATAAATCAGGAAAATTCTACGGCGATCCATTTGGCCAATATGTACATACACTGCTTGCAGCCGGCGAAAAACACGGCATGGATTTCAACAGGCCCTGGCTTGAACTGAATGAGCGCGGGCGAATGGTGGCGATGTATGGCACCGGTGACGAAATGTATGATGTAACCTGGAAATTCAAACGCGGGAAACGGGAAGGGGAGCATCATTTCAAAGGCAAATGGCAGGGATTTGCCCGGTTGGTCGAGGAAGAATATGCCCGTAAACATGCCGACCGGCGCGGCGAATCGATGCGCGTGCTGATGAAGGAAAACAATTGCCCCTCATGCCGTGGAGCCCGTTTGAATCCACAGGCCGTCAGCTATACGGTGGCCGGAAAGAATATTGCTGAACTGGCAGCGATGAGCGTTACCGAAACAATGACCTTCTTTGCTGAATTTGAAAACAAAGTAATTGATGCGGATAAGATTGAAATTTCACTGCAGTTGCGTCGCGATATTCTTAAAAAACTTGATGTTCTCAATCGTCTGGGGCTTGGTTATCTGCAATCCGACCGGATTTCGTCGGAGCTTTCCGGAGGTGAGGCCCAGCGCGTAAGGTTGGCAGCCCAGCTAGGAAACGGACTTACGGGACTAACCTACGTGCTGGATGAACCAACAGTGGGGCTTCATCCGGCAGATACCGGCAAACTCATGGGCATCATCAGGGAATTGCGGAATGCAGGCAACACGGTGGTGATCGTGGAACACGACCGTGAGGTGATTCTGGGCGCCGATCACCTGATCGAGCTCGGCCCGGGAGCCGGCGAAGCGGGAGGAAACCTGATCGCTTCCGGAAAACCTGCTGATCTGGCCGACAATCCGGAATCCGTCACTGGAAAATACCTGAAGCAAAAGCATCTTTTTTCGGACATAAAGCAGGAAGGACAGCGCGCAAAGAAAGATAGGCCATCCATCAAAATCTTTTCGGCTAATGCCCACAATCTTCAGGACATCGATGTGAAAATCCCGGCAGGAAAGATGGTGGCCGTTACCGGCGTTTCGGGCAGCGGCAAGTCCACGCTGGTTTTTGATGTACTTGCCGCCTCGTGGCGCGCCGGAAAACCCGTTGGCTGCAGCGCGGTTGAAGGATGGGAGGGGGTTTCGGATTTGATCGCGGTGACCCAGGAAAAAATCTCCGCCAGCACGGTAAGCAACGCCGCCACCTTCACGGGGATCTTCGACCGGATTCGCGATTTGTTTGCCAAAACTCCCGGAGCTGTTGCCCGCGGACTGAAGAAAAATCATTTTTCATTTAATATCAAAGGCGGGCGCTGCGAAAAATGCGAAGGGCAGGGGCAGCTAAAAATCAGCCTCGATTTTGTATCGGATGTGTGGGTGACCTGCGACGAATGTTATGGCCGGCGTTATCAGGTAAAGGTTCTGGATTGCAAATTGGAGGGAAGAAATATTTACGAGGTGCTCGAAATGAGCATCCGGCAGGCGGCTGATTTCTTTGCCATGGATAACTACGTGCAGGACCGGTTGGCAATGCTTTCGCAGGTCGGGCTCGGCTACGTTAAGCTTGGCCAGTCCACAGGCACCATGTCGGGGGGTGAACTGCAGCGGCTAAAACTGGCCCGCGAACTGATGAAATCCGGAACCGGCAAAAACCTGTACCTGTTTGATGAACCATCAACCGGCCTGCATTTCCGCGATGTGGAGCTGCTGTTGACGCTTTTCAGACAACTGGTCGATCAGGGCCACAGCCTGGTGATCATAGAGCATGATCCCGACATTATTAGATATTCCGATTGGGTTATTGATCTCGGGCCGGGTGGCGGCATTCACGGCGGAACGATCGTGGCGGAAGGAACTCCCGATGAAATTGCCCGGCATGCGCAATCACTTACCGGGAGGTGTTTGTCGGGAACTGTTTCCTGAAAAACCTGTCAATCCTCGCGGAAGGGTTTAAAGCCATTGCCCAGCACCTCGTTGGCATCCAAAACCGTAACAAAGGCGTTAGGATCTTCCTTCCTGATAAAATCCTTCAGGATCTGGTATTCACGACGCGACACGTTGGTGTAGATCATTTTACGCTCGGTTTCGCTGTAAAGCCCTTTGCCCGTAAGTACGGTGCCGCCGCGGTTGAGATCACCGATTATTTTTCGCCGGATATCCTCATGTTTATCCGAAATAATGAACATGGTTTTTTCGTATGATATCCCCCGCAGGGTAATGTCGATCACCTTGCCGGTAATGAAGATCACAATCCAGGAGTAAAGCGGGATTTTCCAGTCGCCGAAGGCTGCCAGACCTACCAGCACGATAGATGAATCCACGATGATCATCAGTTGTCCCAGCGGTAATCCGGTGAATTTGTTGATTATCATCGATACAATATCCGATCCGCCCGAGGTGGCTCGCGACCTGAAGATCAACCCCAGTCCGAATCCGATCAGCACCCCGCCAAATACCGATGCCAGCAGCACCTGATCGCCCAGCCCCAGCGGATCATCCTGCCCGATGAAATAGGTAAGGGTGTCCATAAAGGTAGCCGTAAGAAAAAAGCCTACGACGGTTTTAATCCCAAAGCGCGGCCCCAGCACCTTTATGCCGATGACGGTGAGCGGAATATCCATGGTTAAACCCAGCAAACCAATGGGAATACCGGTAGGCCAGAATTCGAAAACTCCTTCCGTAAGGTAATGAATTACAATGGCAATACCATACACCCCGCCGGGTACAATTTTATACGGATTTATAAACAGCACAAAACCGGACGCCATCACAAAGGTGCCGACCACAATCAGGCTGTAGACCTTGAACCATTCTTTGGTAAATAGTTTTTCCCTGGTAACGAACGACATAGCAGATCAGAGATTAATCAATTTCAACAAAACGGCGGCAAAATTAACGGCTTTGGCCATGCTCCTGGCAAGGGTAAGGATTTGTAATGGAAGCAGCTATTTCACCAGGGATAAAACGGATTTTTTAGCGAAAAGCGTAAGATAAATTCCGCGCATGAGCAGAAATGCCGACAGCGACATCCACAGGCCGTGATTGCCGAGCCCGGATCTGGTGGTATAATAAAGGATCAGAAAAACCGCCAGCGAAACCAGGATTGAATTCCTCAGGTGCGTCGAAATGGTGGCGCCGATGTAGATGCCGTCCCAGATAAATGCCGCGAAAGAAATAATCGGAATGGCTGTAATCCATGGGAGAAAGGGTTTGGCGGCTTCGATAATATCAAGGTTACTGGTCATCAGGCGCAGCATCAGCCCGCTACCCAGGCCGTTGAGCAGGGTAAACGCCAGGCTTACGCCCAGCGCCCAGATGAAGATCAACTTTACCGACCGAAGCAGCCCCTGCCTGTCGCCTGCCCCGATAAAACGCCCTGCAAGCGCTTCGCCTGCATTGGCAAATCCGTCGACGAAATACGAAAAAAAGATGAAGAACTGAAACAGGATGGTGTTCACCGCAAGGATGGTGTCATTGGTTTCGGCACTTTTGGTGGTGAAGAACGACATGGTGAAGATCAGGGCCAGCGTACGGATAAAGATGTCTTTATTGACCAAAAAGAAACGCCGCAATGCCAACAGGTCGAGCATGGCTTTCTTCTCCCAGAATTTCAGATACCTGCTGTAGTATTTCCTGAAAAAGAAAATGCTCAGTGCCAGACCCGAATACTGAGCGATGAGCGTTCCCCATGCCACGCCGTCGGATTGAAGGTTCATTACAAAAACAAAAAAGAGATTGAACCCGATGTTTAGCACATTGATGGCGATGGCGACGATCATGGGAATACGGGCATTTTGCATGCCGATAAACCATCCGGTAAACGCGTACAGCGAAATGGTGGCCGGCGCCGCCCAGATGCGGATGTAAAAGTATCTGGAAGCAAAATGCTCCACGCCGGCGCTGCCGTCGATGATCCAGAAGCTGAACCTTTCGATGGGATATTGAAGCAGCAGGATCAGCAAACTGCCGATTCCGGCAGCCAGGATCGCCCGCGAAAAGATGACGATAATCTCCTTGCGGTTCCGCTGCCCGTAAGCCTGGGCGGTAAATCCAGAGGTGCCCATCCGCAGAAAGCTGAAACCCCAATAAATAAAATTGAAGATCATCCCGCCAAGGGCGATGGCGCCGATATACACTTCGTCGCCCAGGTGCCCCATGATCGTGAGATCCACGATGCCCAGCAACGGAACGGTTATGTTGCTGATGATGTTGGGTATGGCCAGGTTCAGTATTTTTCGGTTCATCGGCTTGTATTATCCGGTGCGAAAGTAGGAATTTTATAAAGGATGGCAGCAGGCAAGCGATCCGCAGAAATTCATAGTTTTGCAGTCTCAAAAAAAAACATTATGCCGCAGATAATCATGCACAACCAGATGAGCCTCGACGGCGCCATTGCAGGTTTTCAGATCGATATGGGAAATTATTACGGAATTGCCAACAGCTACGGCGCTTCCATGTACCTGGTGGGCTCCAACACTGCCCTTTCGGGAATTCAAATGTTTTCAAAACGCACTCCGCAGGAAAAGCCTGAAGACATGAAGAAGCCCGAACCTGTCGAGAACGATCACCGCCCCTATTGGGTGATCCCCGACAGCGAAGGAAAACTCAGAGGTTTGCTGCATGTGTACCGGCAGTATCAACACTGCCGCGACGTGATCGTACTGGTGTCGGTGGAAACGCCCGCAGAATACATCGATTACCTGCGCGAGCGCGAATACGGCTACATCGTGGCCGGCGAAGTGAAAGTGGACCTGAAAATCGCTTTTGAAAGGCTGCACGAAAAGTACCCCTTCGATAAAATGATCACTGACAACGGTGGCACGCTCAGCGCCGTGATGTTCGACCGCATGCTGATCGACCGCATCAGCCTGCTGATCTCGCCCACCATCACCGACCGCAAAAACCCCAAGCTCTTCCGCGAAATGCGCCTTGGCAAACGGGTGATTAAACTCGAACCTGAAAAAGCGGAGATTCTGGAAAACAGGGATGTGTTGCTACTTTTTAAGGTGGTGAAATAGGATAGAAACTACCTTCTCCAAATTCACTCCTCATCTTCCCTGACGATTACATAGATGGTTTCGTCGTCTTTTTTCATCAGGTAATTTTCGCGTGCCAGCTTTTCTTTTGTTTCGAGGTCGGTCTCGATCTGGCGAAGGAGAATGCTGTCCTTGATAAATTCCTCCCGGTAAAACCGCTTTTGTTCGCGTGCTTCGTTTAGCTCACGGGAGAGATGCCAATGCCTGATCCAGTTGTTTTCGTCGAAAAACAACATCCAGGCGCAAAACACCATCAATACCAGAAAATAACGGTTGGTAAGGATTTTATCGAATTTCAATTTCATGAACAGTTAAATGATTGAATACAAAAATAGGTATTTTCGGGGCTTGTGGGAAAACCTCCTGATTCTTTCCTCCAAAAATTTACCAACAAATTACCGGTTGATAAAAAAACAGGTTTCAGGAAGCTGAATTCTGTTTTATGAAAAAAAATTTAAGCAATGGCCTTAAAGGAATTGCGGGTTGATTTATGGATTCCTGAAAATGCAAATGCCGAGGGATCAAAATGTTTTTATTATTTTTAGCGCCATTTTCAGGTACAAATGAAACTAAGAAATTCTTTTAATTATTAATTACCAACAAAAGGAGAAAAAATGACTTTTCGGAAATTTACTCAAAGCAGCTTTTTCACACTATTGGCTGCGATCTTGTTCACTGCTTTCAGCTTGCAAGCTCAGGATTTTGAATACAACGATTCTTGGGGTAAGGCGGGTTTTTCGCTCGAAAACCAGTCGCGCTCAAATGTAACGGTCAATTATTCGATCGAAAACTTCAGCCTTACCGAAAGCATGATCAATGGCGTGCAAATGCAGAATATTTCCCTTCCGGGTAACCTGCTTCCCAATGACGAAGGCGCTCCCGATCTTCCGGGCAGCAGCCGATATATTGCCGTACCCGAAGGCGCCAGGGCGGTTCTTCACATCACTGATTACCGTACCGAAACCTACCGGAACGTGGATATCGCGCCGGCACCCCGTATTCCGCTGGATACCGATAAGGGCCCGATGCACTACGAAAAAGATTCAAAGATCTATGCTAAAGATGCCCTCTATCCGGCAGAGCCGATCCAAATTTCCACCATCAAACAGGTGCGCGGGGTTGATGCTGTAATCCTCGGGATCACGCCTTTTCAGTATAATCCTGTAAGCAAGGAACTGGTAGTGTATCGCGACATCAGGGTGGAGATCGAATTTGAAGGTGGAAGCGGATATATCGGCGAAGACCGCCTTCGCAGCCGCTGGTGGGATCCAATCATGCAGGATGTATTCCTTAACAGTGCCTCCCTTCCCGAAATCGATTACAACAAGCGTCGCCAACAGATCATGTCTTCCCGCGATGATGCCGGTTATGAATATCTGATCGTGGTGCCCAACAATCCCGAATTTTCGGCCTGGGCTGACTCAATTAAGCAATTCCGTCAGAAGCAGGGTATCCTCACCGGAATTATGACCCTGGATGAAATCGGAACCAATACAGCCAGCGGACTGGAAAATTTCTTTAATGATGCCTATAACAACTGGGATATTCCGCCGGCCGCCGTGCTCTTGCTTGCCGACTACGGCACCAATGCTGCAAATACCATCATTTCGCCAATATATAACAGCTACTGCGCCTCCGATAATATCTATTCTGATGTGGATAACGACGACATGCCCGACATGATCTTCGCCAGGATCACTGCCAATAACGATTCGCAGCTTGAGACCATGGTGACCAAATTTATCCACTACGAAAAGAACCCTCCCACCAACCCCGATTACTATGCCCACCCGATTACTGCACTGGGCTGGCAAACCGAGCGCTGGTTCCAGATCTGCTCCGAAAGTGTTGGCGGATTCTGGAGAAAGCAGGGCAAAGATCCTGTCAGGGCCAATGCCATTTACCAGGGATCACCGGGTAGTATCTGGTCTTCAGCTACCAATACCTCCACGGTGGTGAATTATTTTGGTCCCAACGGACTGGACTATATCCCCCAAACTCCTGCCGAACTCGGCGGATGGTCCGGCGGTACCGCCACCATGGTGAACAATGCCATCAACAGCGGCGCCTTTATGCTTCAGCACCGTGATCATGGTTACGAACAAGGCTGGGGCGAGCCTGCCTACAGCAGCACCAACATCAATGCACTAAATAATTCCGACCTGGTATTTGTGTTCTCCATCAATTGCCTTACCGGAAAATACAATATGGGTGGTGAATGCTTTACCGAAAAATTCCACCGCCACACGTACAATGGCCAGAATGCCGGCGCATTGGGCCTTGTGGCAGCATCGGAAGTTTCCTATTCGTTTGTGAATGATGCTTACGTGTGGGGTATGTATGATAATATGTGGCCCGAGTTTATGCCCGATTACGGTATGCCTGTGGATGAACGCGGATTGCTGCCGGCATTTGGAAATGTTGCCGGAAAGTATTTTCTCGAGCAAAGTTCATGGCCCTACAATACCAACAACAAAGAGGTAACTTACAACCTCTTTCATCATCACGGCGGTGCCTTCCTGAACGTATACTCGGAAATGCCGCAGAACCTTACGGTAACCCATGACCCTGTGCTTTACAGCGGAGTAAACAGCTTTACCGTAACTGCCGATGCCGGTTCCTTTATCGCCCTCACGGTTAACGGAGAGATCATCGGAACTGCCGAAGGAACCGGAAGCCCGGTGGATATCGCTATCGATCCGCAACTTCCGCCCAATATGATGATGGTAACCATCACCAGGCAAAATTATTTCCGCTACGAATCGGAGGTGGAGATTATTCCGCCCACAGGTCCTTATGTGGTTTTCCAGGAAGTGGTTCTTGATGATGTTACCGGTGGAAACGGCGACGGTTTGATGGACTACGCCGAAGATATCCTGCTGGATATCACCCTGAAAAATGTAGGTGTTGAACTTTCGCAAAATACAACCGTATCGCTTACCACCGAAGATGAATTTATTACCATTATAAACGGAACCGCTGATTTTGGCGTCATCGATCCGAATTCCACCAAAACTGTTGCCGGTGCATTCGAAATTGAGGTGGCAGGAAATATTCCGGATAACCACAATGTGGCTTTCGAAGTTTCAGCCAGCAACGGCACCGACAGTTGGGTAAGCAATTTCAGCCTGAAGGCACATGCTCCCAAGCTTGAAGTTGCTAACGTTACAGTTTTCGATCCAACCGGAAATAACAACGGAAACCTCGATCCGGGTGAAACCGCCGATCTGATCTTCAATACCGCCAACAATGGCAGCAGCATGGCTTACGATCTTGAAGCGAATCTCTCAACTGTAAGCCCGTTTGTAACCATTAACAGCGCTTCCTACAGCCAGGACGAACTGGCAGCAGGTGAAACCGCCGAAGTAGCGTTTAACATTACCATCAGCCCCACGGCTCCCGTGGGTTCAACGGTCGAACTGATTTACCAGTTGACCAGCGGAATGTATGAAATCGACATGATTGCTACCATGAAGATAGGGCTGATTATCGAAGACTTCGAAAGCGGCGACTTCAGTCAGTACGAATGGCAGCTTTCGGGCAATGCCAACTGGACGGTAGAGCCATCAGGCGCCTACGAAGGTACATACTGCGCCAAATCAGGCGACATCGGCGATCAGCAAAACACTATACTGATGATCACCCTGGAGGTATCCAGCGACGACACCATTTCCTTCTATCGCAAGGTTTCGTCCGAAGCTACCTATGACTTCCTGCGGTTTTACATCGACGGAAACATGAAAGACGAGTGGTCGGGTACATCGGACTGGGAATATGAATCCTATCCTGTAACTGCCGGAACCCATACTTTCAAATGGGAATACGTTAAAGATTATTATGTAGCTAGTGGCAGCGACTGCGGATGGATCGATTATATTTCATTCCCCGCTATCGTTGACGAATCGTTGATGGCCTTTGCAGGACCCGACGGCGAAATTTGCGAAGGTGCAAACTTTGAACCCGCCGCGGTGGCCGAAAACTACGAATCGTTGCTGTGGGAAACATCAGGAACCGGTACCTTTAATGACAATACCATCGTTGATCCGGTGTATACCCCGAGCGATGACGATTATGCTGCCGGAAGCGTTTCCCTTACGCTTACGGCATACGCCGGAACTGAAACTATGAGCGACAACCTGCTTCTGAGCTTTATGCCGATACCTGAACAGTGTGCTGCACCCGCAGGCGAAACAGAGCTTTGCGCCGATCCGGGTGCGACGACATACACCACCGATGGCGCCGGAAATGCCGACGACTATATGTGGGTGCTGCAGCCCGAAACCGCCGGTACCCTCACCTATGACGGCGCCACCGCTGAAGTGGCCTGGGCCGGAGATTTTACCGGTGTTGCCGAACTGATGGTAATGGGTGTGAATGAATGTGGTGAAGGCGAGATGTCGGATGTGTTGGAAATTAGCATCATGGGGGTTCCTGCAACCGCGACTACTCCGGTGGGCGATACGGAACTTTGCGAAGGAAACGTAGCTACCATGTACGAAGTGGCTGAAATTGCTAATGCCAGCGAATATATCTGGGAGGTGATCCCGGCTGAGGCAGGAACCATTGTATCTGGCGGAATGACCGCTGAACTTACCTGGGCCACAGCCTGGACTGGTGATGCCGAAGTTACGGTGAAAGGCATAAACGAATGTGGCGAGGGCGAAGTTTCTGCTCCGTTGATGGTCTCGATGATGCCATTGCCGTCAGTACCTGTGATGCCGGTTGGTGAAACCGAGCTTTGCCAAAATAGCGCCAACACCGTGTATACTACCGAAGGTGCTGCCAATGCCGACGGATATACCTGGGAAATCGTTCCTGAAACTGCCGGTACCCTTACTGCCGACGGCTTAACGGCCGAGGTAGACTGGGCCGAAGGTTTCGAAGGCGATGCCAGCATTCATGTGAAAGCCATGAACACCTGCGGCGAGAGCGAGTTTTCCGACGCCATCATGGTCACTCTCGCACCTGTGCCTCAAACTGCCGGTGCTATTGAAGGCGACAACGAAGTATGCCAGGGCATTACCGAAACCTATACTGTTCCTGAAATTCTTCATGCCACTTCCTGCGAATGGGTGATTGAACCCGCAGAAGCCGGTACGATGGTTGATAACGGCATGTTGTGCGATATAACCTTCAGCGATTCGTGGGATGGTACCCTCACCCTGAAAGTACGTGGTATAAACGATTGCGGTAGCGGTGAATGGTCGGATGCCTTTAGTATCCTGCTCGAGGATTGTACCGGAATCCAGGAAAACGAACAAGCCGTTATGAACATCTATCCAAACCCGACAAACGGTGATTTTACCATTCAACTCAGTGGCAACGATGTGGTTGAAATTGAATTGATGAATGCATTGGGTGAACGTGTGTACGTTGTATCCGGTGTGGAAATCAATGGCAACCTCAACAGGCAGATCAGTGTGAACGGTCTTGCCGGTGGATTGTATTATCTCAGTGTAAAAGGAGAAACCATCTATAGCATCGAAAAAATAATTATCCGTAAGTAATTCGGGATTAGAATTAATATTCAGGGCTTTTCGGGAACAAAATACCGGAAAGCCCTGTTTTATTATAGCACCTGAATGAATCAAATACTATAATTTTAACATGTAGATACTTGTATACTATTTCTACCGGTTCTAAATTTTATTTCTTTTTGCCAATGTGAATTATTTTTCTAATTTTACGCCTCCGTAGGATTAAGTTTTTTTAACTTTTTTGGTTGCAAATTATTAAAAATCAGATAACTATCTTCATTCATTAACTAAAAACAAATCACATGCAATTATTTACATTTTTATCTAAACCAGGAAAGCTGTTTTTACTTGCAGCGTTGCTGTTCTCCATGACTGCACTCCAGGCTCAGACTTACCAATTTAACGACACCTGGGGAAAAGCCGGCATTTCGCTCAAGAGTGAAGTGGCTAACGGCGTGAATGTTAACTTCTCAATCAGTGAATTTGAACTTGTTGATCAGGATGTTGACGGCGTTCCGATGAAAAGTATCAAGATCGCCAAGCATTTTCTTCCCAACGATGAGGGAGCCCCGAACCTTCCCGGTTTCAGCCGTTTTATCGCCATTCCGCAAGGCGCTCAGGCTGTGCTCAACGTAAAAAATTACCGCGTTGAAACCATCAGCGACGTAGAAATTTCGCCTGCACCGCGCATCCCGCTCGATACCGAAGACGGCCCGATGGAATTCAAGAAAAATGATAGAATTTACAGTCAGAATGCATTTTATCCCCAAAACCCGTTCCTGCTCTCCGAGCAAACACAACTAAGGGGTGTGGATGCTGTAATTCTGGGTATTACACCATTTCAGTACAATCCTGTAACCAAAGAATTATTGGTGTACCGTGATATTGAAGTTGAAGTTTCGTTTGAAGGCGGAAATGGCATTTATGGCGAAGAACGCCTGCGCAGCCGCTGGTTCGACCCGATCCTCCAGGATAACCTGCTTAACTATGCATCGCTGCCTCAAATCGACTACAGCGCCCGCGTTAAGCAAATCCAAAACCGTGATGATGTTGGTTGCGAATACCTGATCGTGGTTCCCAACAATCCTGTCTGGATGCCTTACGCAGAACAAATTAAAGAATGGCGAATCAAGCAGGGCATCTTTACGCAGATCATGACCCTCGACGAAATTGGCACCAACACCGCCAGCGGTCTCGAGAACTTTTTTAATGATGCATACAACAACTGGGATATTCCCCCGGTAGCTGTTTTGCTCATGGCCGATTACGGCACCAATGCCGACAACAGCATTATTTCACCCATCTGGGACGGATATTGTGCTTCGGATAACATTTTTGCCGATGTAAACAACAACGACATGCCCGACATCATTTTTGCCAGGATGACCGCCCAGAACGAAGAACACCTGCAGGTGATGGTTTCGAAAATGCTCGATTACGAAGCCAACCCGCCCACAGATTTCAACTTCTACCACAAGCCGATTACAGCCCTTGGATGGCAAACCGAGCGTTGGTTCCAGATTTGTTCTGAAACTGTTGGCGGTTTCTGGCGTGAGGTAGAAGGCAAAGAACCGGTTCGTATCAATGCAATTTACAGCGGTTCACCCGGAAGCTCATGGTCGTCGAATCAGAACACCGCGATGGTTGTGAACTATTTCGGTCCCAATGGACTGGGTTACATCCCTGCAACACCTGCCGAACTCGGCGGATGGTCGGGCGGTACAGGTCAGGATGTGATCAACGCCATTAATGATGGTGCATTCGCACTGCAGCACCGCGACCACGGCTCAACAACCGGTTGGGGTGAACCGGATTTCCAGAACAACGATATCAATGCCTTGCAGAATACAAATGACAACGAGCTGGTATTTGTTTTCTCGATCAACTGTCTCACCGGTGAGTATAACATGAGCGGCGAATGCTTCGCAGAGAAATTCCACCGTCACACCCATAACGGACAGAATGCCGGTGCACTTGGTGTTATTGCCGCCTCTGAAGTGTCCTACTCGTTTGTAAACGATACCTATGTATGGGGAATGTTCGACAATATGAACCCCAACTTCATGCCCGACTACGGCCCCTACGTTGAGGAACGCGCATTCCTTCCCGCTTTTGGTAACGCAGCAGGAAAATACTTCCTGAAGCAGAGCGACTGGCCCTACAATACCAGCAACAAAGAGGTAACATATCACCTGTTCCATCACCATGGCGGTGCGTTCCTTCAGGTTTATTCCGAAGTGCCGCAAACCATGGATGTTACACACAATCCAATCCTTTACAGTGGCGAAAGCACTTTCTCGGTTGGCGCAGAAGAAGGAGCATATATTTCTCTTACAGTCAACGGCGAAATCATTGGTATTGCGCAAAGCACAGGCGGCGTAACCAGCATCAGCATCGAACCGCAACTTCCGCCGAACCAGATGATCGTTACAGTTACAAAACAGAATTATTTCAGGTATGAATCTACGGTTGAAATCATTCCTCCGTCAGGGCCCTATGTAGTTGGCGATTCATACGAAATTAACGATGCATCAGGAAACAACAACGGCATGATGGACTACGGCGAAAGCATTACGCTCGACTTGACCATGAAGAATGTTGGCGTTGAAGCTGCCAACAATGTAACCGTTACCATGACCTCTGCCGATCCATTTGTAACCGTTACCGATGGTACCGAATTCCTCGGAACAATCGATCCGGATGAACTGGTAACCATGGATGATGCTTTTGCAATTGATGTAGACGAGAATATTCCTGACAACCACAGCGTAACTTTCGAACTTTCGTCTTCGAATGGTACCGATACCTGGGTCAGCTATATTTCCATCAAAGGACATGCACCGAAACTCGAATTTGTGGATTTCATTATCAATGATGCAGCCGGCAACAACAACGGCCTGCTCGATCCGGGCGAAACGGCGTCGATGGTGATTACCGTTGAAAACAGCGGCTCAGCCGATGCTTACGATGTGGAAGCGCTGCTTACCAGCTCCGATCCGTACGTTTCTGTACTCACAGGAGAGGCTCAGGTAATTGGTGATCTCACCGCAGGTACTGACGGCACTTGCACCTTTACCGTATCTGCCACTGCCAGTGTTCCGGCCGGTTATGTAGCCGAACTGAATATTGCACTCAGTGCTGCCATGGGAGTTAGCCAGGAAGATATCGTGGAAGTACTCTTCCCCGACTATTGCTATCCCTCGGCAAACTGTTCTTATGGTGATGGTTTCGAAGGCTTTGCACTCGAACAGATCGATAACATGAACAATGGATGCAGCGGTGATGGCTATGGTGATTTCACCGACATGATTGCAGAACTCGAAGCCGGACAAACTTACACCGTTGAGTGGGAAACCGGATACAGCGACCAGGAAGCTTCATTGTGGATCGACCTGAACAATAATAAAGAATTCGAAGAATCAGAACGACTGATTACCGACTTCAACATGGGCAGTTCGGGTACTGTTTATTCTACAGATTTCACCGTGCCGCAAGGCGACTTTACTGGTGAAAAGCGCCTGAGGATCCGCGCCAACTGGCAGAACTCCTCGGCCGATCCGTGTGCTTCGTTCAGCTATGGCGAAACTGAAGACTACACAGTTAGCTTCGGTGCACCGACCTACCTGCCGCCGCCACAAAACGTTTCTGCTTCCGTATCGGGTAACGATGTAACCATTGCCTGGGATGAACCGGAACCCATGGCCGATGAGGTGAATGGCTATAACATCTATTGCGATGGCGAAATGGTTGGCAATATGGTAGCCGGCATGACCTGGACCATGTACGACTGCCCCGACGGCAGCCACTGGTTCTCTGTAACTGCTGTATATCCGCAGGGCGAATCCAGTGTGGCCGAGCCGGTACATGTTGAACTCGGAGCGATCGTAGGAAAACTCCAGGGATTTGTTCGCGATGCCATTACGAAAGTGGTGATCAACAATGCGTGGATTAGCGCAAACGACAGCGAATACGGCGCCGTGACCTACAATACGCCCTTTGGCAGCCACTATTCGCTGCACCTGTCTGGCGGTGACTATACCATCACCTGTGATGCCAATGGTTACCAGCCGATCACTTACGAAAATGTTACCATTCTCGAAGGTGCCACACGTGCGCTGAATTTCTACCTCTATCCCGAAACTACGGTTGAAGGTCAGGGTACAGATGTACTTACCGGCATTAATTCCATCAACAGCGAAAGCCTGATGATCTATCCGAATCCTGCCAAAGAAGAGGTAAACATCAGCCTGAATGCAACGATGAAACAGGTGAAGATCATCAACAACATGGGACAACTGGTATTCGACCGTCTTGTGGATGCTGCGTCCGTGAAGATCAACACCAACTCCTTCCAGAAAGGTGTTTACTTTGTGGAAATCCATACCGAAAATGGCGTAAGTACCGAGAAGCTTGTGATCAGGTAATCGGTAGTCAGATATTTAAAAAAAAAGGAGTCTTTCGGGGCTCCTTTTTTTTTATTCCCGCTGTTTCTACCGAAGGAAAGCCTTTTCTGTTTTTCGACCATGAAGCTAAGAAAGTTAACGGACGCTCATGCTTCATGATGGCCTGTGGCGAAAGTTTATAATTACCCATTGCAGCCGTTGCTGTAAAAAAGATGTAAGACAGGTTCTTGCAATCAAATAAAAACCGGGAACGACAAAGAGCAGTTCCCGGTTCGGAATAAAATCTTTTGGTTTGAATTTTTCTACCTGATCAGCATCATTTTTCCGGTGAAATGTTGATCGCCGGACTCGATGGTGTAGATGTACAGGCCGTTGTCATACAGATTTCCATTGGCGTCTGTTCCATCCCATACTACGGAATGCATCCCTGCGGGTTTTTGTTCGCGGGCCAGGGTGCGGATCAGCCTTCCGCCCTGATCATAAATGCAGATGCGCACAGCGCCCCGGTTTTTAAGCTGATAGCTGATGTTGACCTGATGACTGAACGGATTGGGATAACTGTAGGCCGCCGATCCCTGCACGAGGTTTTCATGTACAGATACCGTAGGGTCGAATCCCATAAAGTAGTTTACGATTTCTGCCGCAAGGTAAGGTTTCAGGTTCAGCGAATCGCCATTGGCAAAGGCACCGATTACCACCGATGAGGTGACTACCTTGTAGTTTTCGGCTTCGTGCATGTACATTCTGCCATGGCCGCTTTCGCAGTCCAGCATCATGCTGCTGCTGAGGCTGCTCAGCCTGTCGATGCTGTAGTGCGGATCGTCGCCGCCATTATAGAATATGTGCATGTGTTTGGTGAGGCATTGATTACCGCCATTTAGGCCATACACTTCATAATCGCCACCGTCATCCATAAAAGCGATACCCAGATACGAGAAAAAGTCGGTACCGGTATAATCCAAGCCAATATCGGAGCTTTCGATGTAGAGGTTGCCGCCATTGTCGAGGTAGCTCATTAAACGTGCCTGGTCTGCTACAGAAACAGTACCAGGAGGGGTGAGGCCTCAACTTACGCAATAGCAGCCCATGGTGGCAAACACCATGTCGTAGCTGAACAGGTCGTCGGGAATGCCTGAAACATAGTCGTAGTCCAGACCGGCTGCATCGAGCACCCGCATCAGGGCTGTGGAAGGTTGAATAACATCGCCCATTTCCGGATCGGTGATGGTTTCGATTCCGTTGTCGTTATCCCACACCAGGATCTTGATTTCCAGGTCGGGCCTTACACGCACAAAATGGCTGATGGATTTATTGTTATCCGAAAATTCATCACCTTCCAGGATTACTTCACCAAAAAGTGCGGTATTTTGCGAAGTGTCGGGTGTCCATTCGAACTCATAAGCCGAAGCTTGCTGGGGATCGACGACATCCTGGATCTGCATGTTGCCGATCAGCTCGCCGAATTTGTAGCTGTACAGGTTCACATCGAATCCTGATTGCGGCTGCGAGCCGAGATTTTTCACGGTAAGCTGCCATATCCCGGTTTCCTGGGCATCGAGTACTGCGGGTCCGGAGATTTGCTTCACGGTGAGGTCGTTGTCGAGCAAGGTGGTCAGTTGCATTTCGAATATATCCCACCAGTTCCAGTTGTAGGTAGTAGGGCCGTAAGTCCTGAATTTGAACTGCACATCGCTCCCGCCGTATGCGCTGATGTCCAGGATCAACTCCGTTCCGTTTTGTTGTCCCCAGTTTCCGTCGTCAAGTGTATAACTCCACAGCACTTCCTCATCACCATCTTTCATAATGATGATTTCGGCAACTTCGGGAGGACTGCCGAAACCAAAGGCATCAAGATACTGGACAACGATGAGTTCTTGTGTGTTGTCCATAAGACTCACAACCGATGAAACGGCCGAAAGATCGAAGTTGGTGATGGTAGGCGACCAGTTGAATCGCAGCTTGCCATTGGCAATGTTCCAGTTTTCATCCAGCGACCATCCCTGGGGATTGTCGAAGCTTTCGTTCCAGTATGGTGTTTGGGCACTGGCAACGCCATGCAGGATGAAAACCATGAACAGCAGGTAAAGAATTTTTCTCATGTTCATTTATTTTTATAAGTAACTGAGTGAATTAGTGCCCGTAAAGATAAACAAATGAACATGCTAAAGGCAAATGGCTTATACAATTCTTATTTATTCTTCCTTCAAATTGTGATAGACATTGCTAACATCTTCGTCTTCCTCGAATTTGGCAAGCATTTTTTCAAGGTCGGCTTTTTGTGTTTCATCAAGGGCTTTTGTTTGGGTCGGGATGCGTTCGAATTCGGCAGATATGATTTCCAGGCCATTTTCCTCGAAATGTTTTTGTAAAAAACCAAAGGATTCGAATTCGGCGTATACGATAATGGCATCGCCTTCGGCAAATACTTCGGTGACGCCCAGGTCGATCAGCTCCAGTTCGAGTTCCTCCAGGTCGATGTTATCTTTTTGCAGGAGTTTAAAAACGCATTTATGTTCGAAAATAAAGCTGAGGCTGCCGGTTGTTCCAAGCGACCCGCCATTGCGGGTGAAATAGCTTCGCACATTGGCCACGGTGCGGGTGGGGTTGTCGGTGGTGGTTTCCACCACTACTGCAATGCCGTGGGGGCCATAGCCTTCGTATACCACTTCGCGGTAATCGGCGGTGTCGGTAGAGGTGGCTTTTTTGATGGCGCGTTCCACATTTTCCTTGGGCATGTTGGCAGTTTTGGCATTTTGCATCAGAAGACGAAGGCGTGGGTTCATTGACGGATCTGGTCCTCCGGCCTTAACGGCGATGGTGATATCTTTTCCGATTTTGGTGAAGGTTTTGGCCATGTTGCCCCAACGCTTCATTTTTTTGGCTTTGCGGTATTCGAATGCTCTTCCCATTATTTATAAGTTTTTGAAACCGGGCGCAAAAGTAGAAATTTTTCGCACCAATGTACCTGTAAAAATGCTTCAGGTGATTGAGCGCCGCGGCAGGGATTGGAGTGGCACCCCGGCGCAGCAGCGGCTGATATTTTTGCCGGCGGGCGGAGGCTGCCGGAGAAAGCCCACGCACCGGCGTGCAAAATACAGCCGGTGCAAGACGGGTAGAACGGAAAGCCCGGTTCAGCCGCCCGCAAGAAACGTAACGGTTTATACGGCTATTCGGGAAAGCACCCGCAGGTGGAAATAATCAAAAATTATAAAGATCTGATCTATCCCTGGTAGCGGTAGGCGATGCAGTTGATGTTCATGCCGGCGCCCACGGAAGCAAAGAGCAGCAGGTCGCCTTTGTTTAGTTCGTGTTGTTCATCGCTGGTACCTCGGCGGATTTGATCGTAAAGCGTGGGAATGGTGGCTACGGAGCTGTTGCCCAGTTTGCCGATGTTCATGGGCATGATGCCTTCGGGGGCCTTGCGTACGCCAAAGAGCCGGTAGAAGCGTTTTACGATCTCGAAATCCATTTTTTCGTTGGCCTGATGGATGAAGATTTTCTTCACGTCATGGATATCATGGCCCGATTTGTCGAGGCATTCCTTCATGGCCTGGGGCACGAAGGTGAGGGCAAACTCGTATATTTTGCGGCCGTGCATTTTCAGGTAGCTGATGCTGGGGCTGGAATCGCCGGCGAATCCGGTTCCGCGGTACAGGTAAAAGGCCTCGCGTGTGGTGTAGGTTGCCATGCTGGAAGAAAGGATTCCCAGCTTTTCGGCGCCGTCAACCATTTCGAGTACGGTGGCGCCGGCACCATCGGAATAGATCATCGAATCGCGGTCGTTTTTGTCGATTACCCGTGAGAGGGTTTCGGCGCCGATAACCAGGCACCGTTTGGCCATGCCCGACTGCATAAAGGCCCACGAATGGATCATTCCCTGAACCCAGCCCGGGCAGCCAAAAACCAGGTCGTAACCAACGCACTGCGGATTTGTGATGCCGAGCTTGTTTTTGATCTTGGAGGCAATGCTCGGGAGCATGTCAGTTTGGATGGTACCGATTTTGATGTCGCCAAAATTGTGTGCAACAATAATTTGGTCAAGGTTTTCGGGATCGATACCTGCATCTTCGATCGCGGCCCGGCCTGCGATGGTGCCAATATCTGAACATAATTGATCATCGGTGGCATAGCGCCTTTCGCTAATCCCGGTGATGGCGTGAAATTTTTCGGAGATCTCTTCGTGACTTTGTTCAAAAGCGCGTCCCTGTTCATCGTAAAACTGGTTGCCGGCAAAATCCTCGTTTTTAACGATTTTGGATGGAATGTAGCTTCCGGAACCCGTTATAATAAAGTTTTTGATCGTCATAAATCTGTAAGTACTTTAAAAAAATAAAGCGGCAAAATTACTACTATTCAACGAAAGAAAGGTTGATTAATTTTCGATACCGGCTAAAACCCACACGGTTTGTTAATCTTCTGTTAAATAAGGATAAAAAGGTGATAGCAAAAACACTTTCACATATTTTAGCCGGTTGTATTATGCAGGGCTTAAATCAGGTAATCTAAAGACAGAAGCGTATGAAAGCAGTAAAAATTATCCTCTTGGCTGTTGGGATTATTGTTGTGGTGGTGTTTTTGGTTTTGGGCTATGTCAGGTTTTTTATGCCGGATGTTGCAGCCGTTGAAATGAAGGTGGAAATTACCCCCGAACGTGTGCAGCGCGGGGATTACCTTGCAAACCATGTGATGGTATGTATGGATTGTCATTCGGTGCGCGACTGGGCGTTGTACTCGGGCCCGATCACGCCGGGAACGCTTGGCGCCGGCGGGGACGAGTTTACACGAGAAATGGGTTTTCCGGGAGATTATTATGCGCCGAATGTTACGCCCTATCACCTGGGCGATTGGAGCGACGGCGAGATTTACCGCGCCATTACCAGCGGAGTGGATAAGGATGGTAACCCGCTTTTCCCGGTAATGCCCTACCATTCCTACGGCAAAGCCGACAAAGAAGATATTTTTTCAGTTATTGCCTACATCAGGAGCCTTGATCCCATTGCGAAAGATGTTCCTGAATCAGATCCCGATTTCCCTTTCAGCCTCATCATGCGGATGATCCCGCAGGAAGCCGATCACCAGACACGTCCCCCCACAACAAATACCATTGAGTACGGTGAATACCTTGCTACAGTGGCCGCCTGCGCCGACTGCCATACGCCTTTCGAAAAGGGACAACCTGTAACGGATCTCCTATACGCCGGCGGACGCGAATTCGAGCTTCCTTTCGGCACCCTGCGCGGACCGAATATTACGCCGGATATGGCCACCGGCATCGGCGCCTGGACGGAGGATGTGTTTGTAAACCGGTTTAAGTCGTACGACAGCATTCATAAACTGGATAAGGTTAACGCCCCGATGGAATTTAACACACTGATGCCCTGGAATATGTACGTCGGTATGAAGGAAGAAGATTTGCGGGCTATTTATGCCTACCTGCGCAGCCTTGATCCTGTTGAGCACGAGGTGGAGAAAGTGACGTACAGGGATAGGTCAGCAAAAAGCAAATAATTTTCTTGTCTTTGTTTTATTAACAGCACCGGAAATATTATCTCCGATCCGACAGCCCGGGTCAAGGCTGTTTCTTCTCATAGGATTTTAATTTTTATTCCTTTATTTTAAACCCAATTTGCTTTCTATTTTTATATTTTGGTTCGATCAGTTCTTTGATGATCTCATAAATGCTAGCGATCTGTATATTTTGTTCTATGTTTTCGGCTTCGAGTTGTTCTATCTTTTGAAGAATTTCCTGATGGGTGCTTATAAGGAATCGCATTTTCACAAATACCCGCATGATCTTAATATTAACCTCTATGGCTGTTTTGCTTCTTAATATGCCTGAAAGCATGGCAACACCTTGTTCTGTAAATACATACGGAAGATATCGGGTCCCGCCTCTTTTTGAGGTCACAATTTGTGACCTCAAACCATCAAATTCATCCTGAGTTAATTCAAACATAAAATCCTCAGGAAATCGTTCCATATTTCTTTTAACCTGCTGTTTTAATACTTTGGTTTCCACATCAAACAATTCAGCCAGATCAAAATCCAGCATCACCTGCATTCCACGAATATGGTAAATTTTATTTACGATAAGCGATTCATTTGGTGTTAATTCTTTCATTTGTCTAATTTTTGAAATCACAATTTGACTTTGAGATACTCCTCTTTGAGGTAATAGTTTGTGACCTCAAAATTTGTGGT
>JBKHBQ010000035.1:0-21581 GCA_046542305.1 Bacteroidales bacterium | reverse complement strand
CTTGAACCCGGGAAAAACCCCGTAGGTTTCCATAAAATAATCCCGTTTTTTTTCCAGCACCCGCTTGTATTCATAAAACAGCCGGATGCAGTTCAGGTTTCTGATGCCTTTGTGCAACGGCCAGATCAGCACCGCCTCATCACCCACATACTGGTATACATCCGCTTCGCAATTGTAAATGGGATTGGTGAGAAACGCAAAGCAATCTTTGATGAAAAGGCTGTATTTTTTATGTTCCAGCCTTTCGGCAATGGCTGTTGAATTCTTCAGATCGAGAAACATAAAAACCAGCTTCTCATCGCGGGGCTGATGATATTTCCCGAAAATGCTGCTGAGCAAAATTCCCGGGCCGATCTTTTTACTGATTTGATACAGAAGATTAAAAAGCAGGATAAAGAAGATGTAATAAAAGAGGGTGCCGATCATGAAACCCGCCGGAATTTCTTTGTGTATTTCATGCAGGCGCAGCCCCTGCATAAAAAATTCGGGTTCGAAGCCGATGTTGATCAGGATGATGAGGGTATCGGCAAGCGTGTTGGCAATTAGATAGAAAATGGTTTTCAGGATCACAATTTTTCCAATGGAAAAACGCCTGAACCGGGTGCGGTCGAAAATCACGTTAATCACGCTGAACATGAACCCAAAGGCAAACCCGTGAAGCATCAAATCGCCAATGCTGTAATGTGCCTGAAACAGCTTCCAGTAATCTTCGGATTCCATAAAATTCTGCATCCCCCATATAGCTATGTGAAAATACATCATGATCACCACCATCCATAGCAGTGTGAACAGCAGCACCTCGCTTACCAGGTATTTCGTCCGCAAATTAATTTTCATGAACAGGATTCTTTCAGGAGGCAAAAGTAAGATAAAAGGAAACCAGGCAATTGGTAATACGTGTGAAAAAACCTATAGACCCATCCGATTGCGTTTTTAAAATCCACAACAATTTTAATTTTGCAGGAGAAGAATGCGCTATGAAAAAAAACCTTCTTTCTATCGGCCTGTTTATGCTGCTGTCGTGCTCGCGGTATCAGCCCTGTGTTCATGATTCCGCTGCGACGGCCACGCCCCCTGAAAATCCTCCGGAGTACACCATTTATTTTTCGGGAGATTTCACCAATCCTGATCCGGCCCTTCCGAACATGCAGCTTATCAACCGTATCCTTGAACAAGAAAACCGGAATTCTGCATTTGTTCTGCTGGGAAACCTTGTGTATCCGAAAGGCCTTCCCGATAGAGAAGAAAAGCAATTCGACCAGGCTTCGGACCGGCTTCGCAACATTCTGAATCCTTTCAGGGGCTATAGGGGTAAGCTTCTGATCGTTCCGGGCAACCGCGACTGGGAAAACGGCGGAAGCCATGGATCGCAGCGTGTGAAGAACCTGGAAGCGTTTGCCGAACAGTACCTCGACCGCGGCAACATTTTTCTCCCCGACAACGCCTGCCCGGGACCTGTGGAAGTGGACCTGGACGACCAAATCACGCTGATCCTGTTCAACTCGCAATGGTGGCTGCAGAAAAGCAATAAATACTCCGATGAATACGATTGTGATTTTGATGATATAGAAACCGAGGAAGACTACCGGCGCGAAATCCTGCTTCAGGTGCAGGATGCACTGGAGCGAAACAAGCACCGCCATGTGATCTTTGCCGCCCATCACCCGCTGTTCAGCGCCGGGCGCCACGGCGGCCATTTCCCGGCCAGGGAGAACCTGTTTCCGCTGCTTGCCGTTAACAGATGGCTGTGGATTCCGTTGCCCGGTTTTTTGTATACGGCTTCCCGCGCAGGGCTCGGGGAGATACAGGACGCGGCCCATCCCGAATACCGGCAAATGCGCACCTCGCTCATGCAAATCATCAAAAATTACCCCAACACCATTTTCCTGGCTGCTCACGATCACAACCTGCAATACAGCGAAACCGGCGGGATTCACCACATGATAAGCGGTGCGGCCACGGAAGCAGATTATGTGGCACGGCGGGGGATCAATGATTTTGCCATGCAAACCACCGGCATCGGAAAACTCAGTTTTAATTCAGATGGCGAGGTCTGGCTGGAGTTTCTGGTTCCTGATCAGGAACATAAACAGGGAAAGGTCGTCTTCAGCAAAAAACTCTACCGGAAGGAAACCGGAAAAAGCGAGCCATTCAGTGCGGAAACCATTCCCGATTACACCGACAGTACCGTTACGATCGCAGCCAGCGAGCAATACAATGTGGGAAAATTTACACAATGGCTGATGGGTGAAAACTATCGTGAGGTGTGGAATCAACCGGTGGAATTTCCGGTTTTTGATATCGGAAAGGTAAAAGGCGGCCTGAAGATCGTGAAACGCGGTGGCGGACAGCAAACCAAATCGGTGAGGCTGGAAGCGGATGACGGCAGGCAGTACGTGCTGCGCAGCGTGGAAAAATATGTGGAGGGCGCCCTGCCGCACGAACTCTGGGGAACAATGGCGGTGGATGTGGTGCAGGACGGCATTTCGCAATCGCACCCATATGCCGCCATGGCCGTTGCTCAACTGGCACGCCGGGCCGGGGTATACCATACCAACCCGAAAATCGTATTTGTGCCCGACGACCCGCGCCTGGGCATCTACCGCAAGGAAATGGCGGGAAAGCTGTACCTTTTTGAAGAACGTCCCGACGACGACCGGCGCGACGTGGAAAGCTTCGGCCGACCGTCCGACATCACCTCTACATCAAAGGTGCTGAAGAAAACCCAAAACCAGCACGATGAATTTGTGGACCAGCAGGCGGTCCTTCGCGCCCGGCTGTTCGATATGCTGATTGCCGACTGGGACCGTCATGCCGACCAATGGCGGTGGGCCGAATTTGAAGAAGGCGAATACAAAATCTACCGCCCCATTCCGCGCGACCGCGACAATGCCTTCTTTATCGCCGAAGGCCCGGTGCAATGGTTGGTGAAACGAAAATGGCTGCAACCCAAGTTTCAGGGTTTCGATGAGGACACCAAAAATATTCCCGGCTTCAATTACAACGCCCGCTACTTCGATCGCAGTTTCCTGAACGAAACCACCAGGTACGACTGGCAGAAAGCCGCAGTGAATTTGCAGCAAACCCTGACAGATGAAAAAATTGAAAGCGCCATCAAGGAAGGGCTTCCAGAGGAAATTTTTGCAATTTCAGGTCAGGAGATCATCACAAAGTTAAAAGCCCGCCGCAACCGGCTCGATGAATTTGCTGACGAATATTATCTTTTTCTTTCCAAAGCAGTTGACATCCCGGGCACGGATGATCGCGACCTGTTTATAGTGGAGCGGCTTGATGACGAGCGCACCAGGGTGACCGGCCGCGAACTCAGCCGGAAAAAAGGAAAACTCAAGGGGACGTTTTATGCGAGGACTTTTTACCACAACGAAACCGAGGAGATCAGAATTTACGGACTGAAGGATGAGGATCGCTTTGAAATTACCGGAGATGTGGATGAAGGCATCAAAGTACGCATCATTGGCGGGAAAGGTACTGATACCATCATCGACCATTCGAAAGTGGCGGGATTGTCCAGAAAAACACTGGTGTACGACCGCCCCAAAAGCACTTTCCTGCACTCCGGGTCGGAAACCAAAAACCTGATCTCCAAAGCCAAAGGCATCAACGACTACGACCGGGAGCAATTTAAATACAACAAGGTGATTCCCCAGGCATATTTCGGCTACAGCCTCGACGACGGCATTTTCCTCGGCGGCGGAGCACTCATCAAAACCTACAACTTCCGCGATTCCACCAGGCATCGCATCCTCGGGAATTTCGCCTATCAGACCCTGGCTTTCAACATACGCTACAGTGCGGTTTTTTCTTCACTGCTGCGCCGTTTCGACCTGGTACTCGATGGCATGGTATCCGCACCAACTGTGGTGAACAACTTCTTTGGCTTCGGAAATGAAACCCCGAAAATCACCGACGACAAAGATTACTACCGCGTACGGTACCATTATGCATACTTCAGCCCGATGGCACGAAAATCGTGGGACGACGAACTGCAATTTTTTCTGGGGCCGTTTTTCGTCTTTGGCAAAGTGGAAGACACCAAAAACCGCTTTATCACCAACCTGGAACAAAACGGACTGAACGAAAGCATTTTCCTGGATCAGTATTTTGCAGGAGTGAATGCACAGGTCATTTACGATACCAGGGACGACAAGGTTTTTCCCAACAGAGGCATCCTGTGGAACAATGAGCTGCGTAATTACCAGGGTCTGAACAGTCATACGCCCGATTTCACCAGCCTGAAAAGCGATCTGAGACTCTATCTGAGCTTCAGGAAAGATCCGCGGCTGATCTTTGCAGTACGCTTTGGCGGCGGGAAAAATTTAGGAGATTACCCGTTTTATTTTTCGCAAAGCCTCGGGGGCAAAACCAACCTGCGGGGATTTCGTGCCAACCGCTTTTCAGGAGATGCCGCGGCATACCAGAATACCGACATCCGGCTTAAACTGTTCAACCTGAACACATACGTGCTCACCGGCCAGTTCGGCATTCTCGGGTTTAACGATGTGGGCAGGGTTTGGTATCCGAACGAGGGTTCGGCGAAATGGCATCACGGCTACGGCGCAGGTTTGTGGCTGATGCCCTACAACAAGATCACACTCATGCTGAATTACAACATGTCGGACGAGGAGCATTATTTTGATTTTCATTTCAGCTATTTATTTTAAATGACCATGATTTACCTACATTCATCCGTAATTGTATTATCAATTTTTTTTTCACTTTCAACCTTTGGACAACGCGACCTCAGGAAGTTCTACCGCGAAGTGGAAGATGCATACAAGGAAACCATCAGCCGGCAAAGCACCGATAGCTGCCGCAGGTTTGGATTTGTGGATACAGATCAATTCGACCCGGGGCCAGGCAGGGAGCTGCTGCAGATCATGATCCTGCGGCATCAAAAGGTGGATCTTGTAAAAAAACCGCGCTACAATTATTTCGAGGCTTATCAGTACCTTTACGCCTACGACACGGCACAGATGGTGCCGGTGGAATGTAATCCGGTGGTGCTAAAACCGTTCGAAATCGACTCGGTGTACGGGAGTAATTTGCGGCGTTCGAAGCAGACTGCAGATTTGCTTTTCGAGCAAAACCTTCCGGTGGCACAATACCCTATGTTCAGGGAATACAAAAATAATCCGGCACTGGTACCAACTATAACTCTGCCCATCAACATGTGGCGGGCCCTCGGCACCCTTCGCTGGGTGCTGGGGATCAATGACGCCGACATGGAAACATTCGACGAAGCGCGCAGACGTACCAAAAATGCCGCCGCCTTTCTCGACCATAAGGCTGTCGACGAAAAAAAACTGGTGCTGATCGGCCATGGATTCTTCAATATCTACCTCAAAAGATCACTCAAAAAAATGGGATGGAAAGTTATCCACAACGGCGGATTTAAAAACCTCGGTGTATCAGTGCTGGTAAAGGTGGAAGAAATTCAGCAGTAATTTATTTTTTCATATCAAACCTCAGGATCAGCCCGTTGCCGCCATCGCCTTCGCTTGAAATAAACAACGTGCCGTCGGGGCTAAAACAGATTCCTTCGGGCTGCACAAACAGCCACTTGTCGAGCGGATTGATTTGAGCCAGTTTGCCTTCGCGGCTCATCACCACCAGCGCTTTGCCAACAGAAGCCAGCACATAAATGTCGTCGGTTTCAGGGTGCACGCCCACAGCCGAAGGCTGAAACCGGATATCATCGGATTCTTCGAGCGTTGCGGCGATTTTATGAGAGATCTGTTCGTAGAGGCTGGCATTTTCAAGATCTTTGATTTGCTTTAGTTCGATCAGATACGCCGGTTCTTCCGACAGCTTTTCCGTTTCAGGATCAAAAGCATAAATGGCTTTGTATCCGTCGAAATCCTGTTCATCATTAATTTCGGGTTTCCCTTTCAGTGCTATCAGCAGGCGGTTTTCCACCGGATCGTAGCACAGGCCCTCGCAATTAT
This sequence comes from Bacteroidales bacterium, assembly GCA_046542305.1. Classification (GTDB taxonomy): domain Bacteria; phylum Bacteroidota; class Bacteroidia; order Bacteroidales; family 4484-276; genus JBKHBQ01. The sequence goes on along the minus strand of JBKHBQ010000035.1, from coordinate 15,615 downwards.
TTTTTCCCGACAGGGCGGTTTTAATCTCCCTGGTCTCAATTCTGTCTTCATCATCGAAATACCTGATCCGGTAAAGCGTGCCGTTGCTTCGCAATACCCAGGCCTCATCCCCAATCAGGGTCACATCCTCGTAATCTGCATCCTTTCCGAAATCCACCCGCTTGATCAGCCGCCTTTCCTCGAGGTTGTAAAAAAACAGATCGCCTTTCTCATCCTGCACACAGATCATGATGTGATCGTTGAGCAGGGAATTCCCTGAAATCTCTTCGAGTATGGTGGGAAGGATATGCTTTTCGGATGGATTGTCGAGGTCGTAGGGAAATCTTTGCTGCTGGGAAAATGCCGAAGAACATGCTGCCACCATCAGCACCATGGTTATCAGCCATCTTAATCCGCTGAACATTGCAGGAAAATGGCCGTGTAATATCTTTTCCGGTTTGTGATTCATCCTGTTTTATGTATTGGTTCGTAAATTGTCTGTCAAGCCTGATCCTTCTCCATCAATAAAACATCATTTCCTTCAACAGATTTTTTTAATTAAGATGATCTTTCAGGTACTCCAAAAGTTCACTCATTATTTTGGAATGATCGAAAGCCAGGCCGGGAAGGTCATCCACTGCAAACCAGGCTGCCTCGCTGGCATCGTCGCCACCTTTCACTTGTATTTTGTCGCTGTTCACAAATCCGTAATGCACCACGGCCACCGTGCGTCCCCGCGGGTCGCGGCCCGGATCGCCGTAGGTACGGAATTGCAGGAGGTTTACATTTTTTATGCCTGTTTCTTCTTCCAGTTCCCGCTGTGCCGATTCGATAAGTTTTTCATCCATTTCAACAAATCCTCCCGGCAATGCCCACTGTCCTTCGAAAGGCGGGTTTCCCCTGCGTATCAGCAGCACTTTCCAGGAGGGCCCGAATCTGGCAAATACGGCCATATCAACGGTAACCGCAGGCCTGGGATGTTTATAGGTGTACGACATGTTATGCTTTTTTACTTCAAAGATAGATTTTTATTTCCCTGCCATCACAATGACGAACTCGCCCTTTACGGTTTCTTCCTTAAAATGCGCGATCAGGTCGGCAAGCGTGCCCCTGCGGGTTTCTTCATACATTTTGGTGAGTTCGCGTGATACGGAAGCCTGGCGGCCGGCGCCGCAATGTTCGGCCAGTTGCTCGAGTGTTTTCAGCAGACGGTGCGGCGATTCGTACAGCACCACGGTATAAGGCACCTCGCTCAGGTATTCCAGTTTGCTTTTCCTGCCCTTTTTGTGAGGCAGAAATCCTTCGAACAGGAACCGGTTAGCGGGCAGCCCCGAGTTGATCAGAGCCGGAAGAAAGGCCGTGGGGCCGGGAAGGCATTCCACCTCAATTCCGTTTCGCAGACACTCGCGCAGCAACAGAAATCCCGGATCGGAAATTGCGGGCGTTCCGGCATCGCTGATCAGGGCAGCCGTTTCACCTGCGCCGATGCGTTGAACGATTCTTTCGAGAACACTGTGTTCGTTATGCTGGTGATGAGCCACAAGCGGCTTGCTGATTTCGAAATGCTTAAGCAGGATACCGGAGGTCCGGGTATCCTCTGCAAGGATAAAATCCACCGTTTTTAAAACCTCTACCGCCCGGAAAGTGATATCACCGAGATTGCCAATCGGAGTGGGTACCAGAAAGAGTTTCGACATACTGAAAATCTGAAAAATAAGATATTCCTTTTAATTGCGTTTAAAGATAAATAATTTTGTCAGGATTTTACAAAAGTAACAAGTATTGCCCATGAGCAAATTCAAACATAAAATAACCGTATACCTTCCCATATTATTCGCCCTGGTCCTGATTGCCGGTATGCTGCTGGGCATACAGCTTGCTCCGCAATCCTCCGGAGAATCCAGGATCTTTTCGGTGGATCTGGGAAAATACAACAAAGTGACCGACCTGCTGACTTTTATCGAACGCGATTATGTGGATACCGTGGACGTAGAAGTATTAAAAGAGGGCGCCATTGAGCAGATGCTGGATGAACTGGATCCTCACTCACAGTATATTCCTGCCAGGGATCTGGATGCTGTAAATGAGCACCTCGAAGGCAATTTCGAAGGCATCGGCGTACAATTCAGAATCGAAAGAGATACGGTGATGGTGATCTCCCCGATTGCCGGAGGTCCCTCCGAAAAAGCCGGCATCAAAACCGGCGACCGCATCGTAATTGTGGAAGGCGATACCATTGCAGGTGTAGGCATTTCCAACAGCGAAGTGATGTCGAAGCTTAAAGGCCCGCGCGGAACAAAGGTCAACATCCTGGTGTTCAGAAGAAACGAACCCGAACTTTTGGATTTTACCATCACACGAAATGTGATCCCCACCTATAGCGTAGACATTGCATACATGGTTACGGATTCCATCGGATATGTGAAGCTGAATAAATTTGCGGCCACCACACACGAGGAAATGGTAAATGCGCTGAAAAATCTCAAGTCACAGGGCATGCACAAGCTCATCCTCGACCTGCGCAACAATACCGGCGGATACCTGCAGGCTGCCATCGATGTGGTTGATGAGTTTTTGAAGGACAACGAGCTGATCGTGTACACCGAAGGTAAAAACCGGCCGCGAAGCTATGCCTATGCCAGCAGGCGCGGCAATTTCGAAAACGAAAGCATTGTAGTGCTCATCGACGAAGGTTCCGCTTCGGCCAGCGAGATTGTGGCTGGCGCCATCCAGGACAACGACCGCGGCACCATCATGGGACGCCGTTCGTTTGGAAAGGGCCTGGTTCAGGAACAGATGAACCTGTACGACGGTTCGGCCGTGCGCCTGACAGTGGCAAGATATTACACACCTACAGGCCGCTGCATACAAAAACCCTACGAAAACGGCACCGAAGACTACTATAAAGAATTCCACGACCGCTTTCTCAACGGAGAAGTGTTCCATGCCGACAGCATCCATTTCGACGATTCCCTGAAATACACCACCCCCGGTGGAAAGATTGTTTACGGCGGCGGCGGCATTATGCCCGATATTTTTATCCCGATCGAAACCGGCGAAAACCTCGCCTACTACAACCGGCTCATCAATAAAGGGGTCATCTATGATTTTGCCTTCGATTATGCCGATACCCATCGCAAAGAACTGGAGAAATACGCAGATTACAGAGCCTTTGTAAAAGACTTTACTATCAGCGGAAGGATGTTCGACGAGCTGATCGCATATGCTGCCGGACAGGGAATAAAACCCGATGAGAAAGGAATTAATGCCATGAAAGAAGACATAAAAATACTGCTCAAAGCGCTGATCGGAAGAAATGTACTCGACGACGAAGGCTTTTATCCGGTATATCATCAAAAAGACAAAACCTTTCAGCAGGCCGTAAAATGGCTGGAGAACAGGCAAATTTCCTAATCCGCAATTCTTCATATTTTCCCGGTGAGGCCTCCTACACTGATTATTGGTGAGGAATATCACACCCCTGGCTGTATGCAGTTATAAAGGTTTTTTCATACATTTACAGCTCAAAATAAAAAAATGCCATGCTCGGAAAATTAGCCATTGTCACAGGAATTCTTGCGATCGTACTGGGTATCGCAGTCATTGTCATTCAACTTGCTACACCGGGGCCACCTGCCCACTGGCTGTATAATCTGTCGGCGCTGCTGATGGCGCTGGTATTCACGCCGCTGTTCTTTATTCATCATTATAAAAAATATGATGCGTATAAAATTCCCTGTTATTCGATGAGTGCGGTTATTGGCGCACTGCTCATGATCGCCAGCCTGTTATCCGGCCTCACCGGATCGTTGGGCGAGCCAAACCTGTACTCCGGATTGTTCCTGCTGATCTGTTTCCTGCTGGTCATTCTGCTTTTCAAACCGAAATACGGCATTGTGCTGGTTCTGGTACTTCAGGTGCTGGTGATGTCCGGCGCACTTTTCAGCCTGCATTTCCTGAATATGGCTGCATAAAAGGGGATATCTTCTGAGTTTTAGTTTTTCCGGTCAATCTTGAACAATTCGTCGGGGGGTTGTTTTAATGATAAAACATCATGCCATGAAAATTGGAATTGTAGGAACCGGATATGTAGGATCTACCACGGCTTTTTCAGTACTGATGCGTAAAGCAGCCACCTCCATCGTAATGGTTGATATCAACAGGAAACGTGCGGCGGCCGAGGCTGCGGACATATCGCATGCGGTACCTTTTGCCCACCCGGCGGTAGTGAGCGCAGGCGGGTACAGCGATCTTTCCGGGGCAGGCATCGTGGTGATAGCTGCCGGCGCAAATCAGAAACCCGGCGAATCACGCCTGGATCTGCTCAGCCGCAATGGAAAGATCATAAAGGACATCATCCCCAAAATCCTGCAGCATGCCCCCGAAGCCATGCTGCTGATGACCACCAATCCGGTAGATGTAATGACCCACATAGCCGCAAAGCACGCCCGTAAAATGGGCTACTCCGACCACCGCATCATCGGCACTGGCACCACGCTCGATACGGCCCGCTTCCGTTCGCTGCTCGGCAGTCAGTTGGGCGTGGATCCGCAACATGTGCATGCTTATGTGATCGGCGAGCATGGCGATTCGGAAGTGCTCACCTGGAGCATTGTCGACATCGGAGGATTGCCGCTGGAAGATTTTATCCGCCATCGCAGGATCGGATTCAGTGAAGAGATTCGTAAGAAGATCGACGAGCAGGTGCGCTACGCGGCTTATGAAATCATCGAAGGCAAAGGTGCCACCTACTACGGCATTGGCGCGGCAGCAGCACGCATCGTGGATGTAATTGCGCACGACCACAGGAGCATTCTCACCATTTGCCGTCCTACAGACGAAATTGCTGATGTGGGAAATGTAACGATATCGCTGCCGCACCTGATGGGGGGAAGCAACATCATAGCTCCCCTGCCCATGAAACTCAACGATGAAGAAAATAAAGCACTGGTGAAAAGCGCCGGCGTGATCCGGGAGATGATCGATAAGCTTGAGGATTGAGCTAAAGGATTACCCTTCGCTTCGGTACGCTTTCTTAAAAGCCTGTACATCCAACGCGTCCTCCACCCTGAATTCGCCGATGGCCGTGCGGCGAAGTGCGCTGAGGTATGCACCGCTGCTGAGCGCCAGCCCAAAATCGTAAGCCAGCGACCGTATGTAGGTGCCTTTGCTGCAGCGCACCCTGAAATCCACATAAGGCATCTGCACATCTGTAATTTCGAATTCCATGATTTCCACAAGGCGTGTGCGCATCTTCACCGCTTCGCTTTTGCGGGCATACTCATAGGCCTTCCGGCCTTCAATCTTTACGGCAGAAAATACCGGCGGCACCTGAAAAATCTCACCCAGAAATTTTTGGGTAGTTTCCTTTAGCAGGTCTTCATCGATATGTCCGGTAGGGAATTCGGCGTCGGGTTGGGTTTCGGTGTCGTAAGAAGGGGTGGTTTGCCCAAGCCTGAATGTGCCGGTATATTCTTTTTCGCGGGCCTGATAGCTGTCGATTTCTTTGGTTTTTTTGCCTGTGCAAACGATCACCAGCCCGGTAGCTTTGGGATCGAGGGTGCCGGCATGTCCGATTTTGATCTTTTTAATCCCGAAGTTGAATTTTAAAAACAGCTTCAGGCTTTTCACCACGTCGAACGAAGTCCAGTCGGGCGCTTTATCGATCAGAAGCACTTCGCCGTTGTTAAAATCAGGATGTTCCGGAAGACTTATTTTTGATATCATGGATCAGGCAAGAAAAATGGCCAGCAAGCCGATAATGAGACAATAGATGGCGAAATAGATCAGCTTTCCTTTTTTTACAATGCCGATCATCCATTTGCAGGCCAGCAACCCCGAAGTGAAGGCCGTGGCAAAACCCACTACCAGCGGAACCACACCAATGCTTTGATTGGAAGTTATTTCGCCGCCGATCAGATCTTTCATATTGGCTCCGATAATAGGAATCAGCACCATGAGGAATGAAAAGCGTGCCACATTTTCGCGTTTGTTTCCCAGCAGCAATCCGGTGGCTATGGTGCTGCCGGAGCGTGAAATACCGGGCAGCACGGCAAATGTCTGCGCCACGCCCATAATCAGGGAATCCAGGAAGCTGATCGTGCGTGTATGGGATCTTTTAAAATACGTGAAAGCCAGCAGCGAAGCAGTGATCAGCAGCATGGCACCCACAAAAGCCGTATTACCTGTAAAGAAGGATTCCACCTCTTCTTTAAAAAATACCCCCACAATACCCACCGGGATCATCGAAAGGAATATTTTAAAAATGTATTTTGTTTCTTCATTCCACCGAAAAGCAAACAATCCGCCGAGCAGTTTCAGGATGTCCTTATAAAATATCACGATAGTGCTCAGCACCGTGGCACCGTGTACCACCACCGTAAACATCAGGCTATGTTCGGCATCGATACCCAATAAAACTTTTCCAAGTTCGAGATGACCGCTGCTGCTGACAGGCAGAAATTCGGTAAGGCCCTGCAGCAGGCCAAGGAGAAAAGCTTCGAACCAGTTCATGTACGTACGTTACGGCTTTGGTGAAATGACTATTGCCTATGTTTGCCGGAGTTTTTGGGTTTTTTCATGATGGCATAAATCCCCAGCAGATATCCGATCATGAGCAGGATAGGCGCAAGGGTGAGGCGCTGAAAATTGAACATGCCATAGTTGAATACATCCGGATCGTCGGAGCCGCCGCCGATCATCAACAGGTAACCGACCAGCAGAAAGGCCAGACCGATCAGCAGCCATTTATAATTTTGCCGGTCGAAGGCAAAATCCGTTTTGTCGATCGTTGACTTTGTTTGTTCGGGCTGAACCGGTTTGTATCTGATCTTTTCCTGTTTTTTCATGCGAATCGGTAATTATTTTGAGTTTGCAAAATTAATACAAATCTTCGGAATTTATTTTCAGGTATTTCTTTACAGCGAAATAGTTGGAAAGAAACGTAATAATAACCGAGAAAACCACCATCCCCAAAAAGATTCCCCACAAGATGATTGCATCAGCGAACATATCCGGCCCCCCGAAGTTATTCCTGATCAGCAGCATTACCCCGAGCAAAAGCAGCACCGCAACAGCTCCGCTGATGATCCCCTGCCAGATTCCGCCAATCAAAAACGGTTTACGGATAAAACCCTGCGTGGCGCCTACAAGCAGCATGCTTTTAATGAGCATCCTTCGTGAAAACACAGCCAGGCGGATGGTGTTGTAAATCAGAAGAACGGAAATAATGAGCAGCAATCCGGTAAAGAGTAAAATACCCAGGCCGATCCGTTCGAGGTTTTCATTGATCAGGTCGATGAGCGATTTCTGATAGGAAATTTTTCGAATGGCCGGAATCCCGGATAGCCGCTGCTCGATGGCCGCGATGCTGTCCTGATATGTGTATTCGCTTTCCAGAAAAAGCTCAATGGATGCGGGCAGGGGAATGTATCCCATAAAACTTACAAAATCCTCCCCCAGCTCGTGGCTAAGTTGTTTGGCTGCTTCCTCTTTCGATACATATACCGAGCGGGAAACAAATTCCAGGTTTGCCAGCGAATCCTTCAGGACCAGGGCTTCCTCAGCCTCCAGGCGGTCGCTCAGCTCGAGTTGAATACCGATATTCCCACGCAGGTATTCCGACAGCTTATTGGTTTGATGCACTGCCAACGCAAGCAATCCCAACATAAAAATTACCAGCGTGATACTGAAAACGGTGGTGGTGTATGCTGTCCGGTAACGTTTACGGTTGTACTTTTCTTCGAGTTTTTTCATGCCAAGGCAAATCACGGCTAAATTAAAAAAAAACAAGGACGCCGGATATACTTAATACCAATTACCGGCAAATCCTTCTTCCTTTAACCGAACTGGCTGATCTTTTTCAGGGCATTTGGGTTCAGGATTTCAAAGGTATCTCCGTTCATTTTAATAATGCCTTCGTCTTTGAATTCCTTCAAAATTCTTATGAAACTTTCTTTGGAAAGACTGGTCATATCGGCCAGATCCTGCCGGGAAAGCTTGATAGAAAAATGGCTTGATTCGTAAATATCCTGGCTCAGGTACAGCAATGCGTCGGCCACGCGACCCGGCATTTGCTTCTGGGTTAGATCCATAAAACGACCGAAGGTAAAAATGCTGTTGCGGTGGATGTGCTCAATGAAGTTTTCTGCAAAATCAGGATTGGACCTGATGGCTGCCTTGAATTTCTTTACGTCGATAAAACACACGGTGGTATCTTCGATGGCGGCTGCCGAATAATAATTTCGCTGATCAAGAAACATTCCCGGTCCTCCGAACATCTGTACGGGCTTTATGATTTTTAAAATCAGGTTCCTGCCATTGTGCCCTTCCAGGTAAAGCTTCACCAGTCCGGTGTTCAGCATCAGCGCATGGGTGGATGCCGAGCCTTGCTTGAAAATCATTTCGCCTGCCCTGAAAGTTACCTCGAAACGGTCCTCATTGAGTAGCGCCAATTCCTCCGCTTTGAGTAACCTGAATAACGGAGACTTCCTGTTACAGTCGTTGCAATTGGTACAATGAGGAGATTTTTTAAATTCTATCATGATTTATTTCCCTGCTTCCTTTCTTATAATGAATGCTAAAAAACAAAATTACGCAGAAAGTCAATACAATAAATAGGTATTTTAATGCCAGATCAGTTTTTCGTTGATAAATATCATTCCACAATGGAATAAATTATTCTGAATTACGTAATTATATCCACCTGCATTTTTCCTGCGGTAAGCAAAGGCAAAGTACTTTTGAGAAAAAGAAAGTATATGAAAAATCAAAAATTTACAAACCTATTCATGCTGTTTATGCTTGCAGTGGCCGTTGTGGCGGGATGTACAAAAGAAGGTCCGCAGGGCCCTCCCGGCGAACCGGGCCAGGATGCTGCAACCACATGCACCGACTGTCATGACGATTCGCAAATGATCGAAGCGGGCCAACTGCAATGGCAGGCGTCGGTACATGCAACGGGTGGAAATTTTGAAAGGAACACCACATCATGTGCTCCCTGTCATACCAGTAAAGGTTTTCTTGAAGTGATTGAAACCGGAAACATGGAAACGGCCAATACAATTGATAATCCATTGCCGATCAATTGCTACACCTGCCATAACATCCACGAAACCTACACACAGGAGGACTGGAGCCTGACCACCAGCGAACCGGTGGAGCTTTGGCTGAACGGTGTAACCACGGATCAGGGTTCAGGTAATCTTTGCGTAAACTGCCACCAGCCGCGCGTAGTAGATCCTTTCCCGGATGCTGAAAACCTTGATGGTAATTTCGAAGTGACCAATGCCCGCTTCGGGCCGCATTATGGCACGGAGGGCGCGCTGATAGCCGGCACCGGCGGATTTGAAGTCGGCAGCGATTACAATCCCGAGCATGCCCACGGCAATATCGACAACACCTGCGTTGCCTGCCACATGGCAGACGCCTTTGGCGATCAGGCCGGCGGACATACCATGAGCATGACCTATATGTTTCAGGGTCAAACGCAACTTAACATTGGCGGATGTACAAATATAAATTGCCACGGCGACGGGGAAGACATTGCTGAAAAAGTGGAAGAAGAAAACGCCGAATTCGAAGAAGGCATGGCCCAACTCCGATCGCTGCTGGAAGCAGAAGGAATTTACAATACCGAATCCGGACTGGCAAACACCGGAACTTATTCAAACCGCGTAGCCGGCGCCTTCTACAACTACAAGTTCCTGTCGGGCGACGGAAGCATGGGCCTGCATAACTACAACTATGCCAAAGCCCTTCTGGAAAACTCCATCGAATCGCTGAGCACACTGGCTGCCAGATAACAAAAAATTCCATTGCAAAAAGGCTTCCATTCAGGGGCCTTTTTGCTTATTCATAAAAACATGCCGCTATGAAACGAATGAAGATATTCACATACCTGATGTTCCTGCTACTGGTGGTGATGGTGGCTTCGTGCGAATACGATTTCATCGAACCGGAACCGGTGCCGCCGCCACCCGATCCAACGGATACCATCTTTTTTGCCACCGATGTGGTGCCGATTTGGGAGGATAACAATTGCACCAACTGCCACAAGCAGGGAGGAACCACCCAGCTCGACCTTACGGCAGCAAATGCCTACAACAGCCTCACCTCACAGAATTTGTACAATACCACCAACCCGGAGGAAAGCAGAATATATACTTTCCCCCATCCGGTAACGGGCGATCACGCCTATAAATACGACAACGAATCCGAGGCTGACATTATCCTGCAATGGATTCGACAGGGTGCAAAAAATAATTAACGGATAACCTTGAAAATTTTAACAGACATGAAAAAGCTAATTTTAGGAATGTTGATCTTATTTTTCGGGTTACCGGCAGCCAATGCCCAGGAAGAAGAGGATAAGCCCGTCCGCTCGCCCTTTGCCAGCGGCATACTCATCGATAATTTCACCAGCGTCATCCCTGTAAAAAACACCTTCGAGTGGCGAATCCAACACCGGTTCGGAACCATGGATAACGGAATCAGCGATATTTACGGAATTTATGCACCGGGCGCCAACATCAGGCTGGGCTTCAACTACAGCCTGCGCGACAATCTTGTGGTGGGTTACGGCCTCACCATGAAAAATATGTACAACGATTTCCACGTGAAATGGAATGTACTGGAGCAAACCCGCCAAAATACCATTCCCGTGGCGGTAACGCTTTATGGAAATATGGCCATCGACGGGCGCAATGATGAAGTATTCGGGCAAAACTATGCATTCACCAACCGCTTTTCCTATTTCAGTCAGCTCATTGTAGGAAGGAAATTCACCTGGTGGCTCTCGCTGCAGGCTACGGCCAGTTTTACACATTACAATGCCGTGGCTGCCGACATGAACCACGATGTGATCGGGGCAGGATTTAACGGCAGGGTCAACTTTTCGCCCCAATCGTCGTTCCTGTTTCAGTTCGATTCGCCGCTGAAGATCGAATCCATTTCCGAACAACGCGAATTTGAAGTGGCCGAACCCAATTTCGGTATCGGATATGAGGTGTCTACCAGCACCCACGCCTTTCATATATTTATTACTTCATCCAACAGCATATTGCCGCAGGATATTTACATGTACAACAATTTCGAATGGACCAACGGTTTCTCCGATCTGATGTTGGGATTCACCATCACCCGATTGTGGAATTTTTAGTAACTTGTAACCACTTTTTGTTAAATCATAAAATTTAATATTATGAAAAAATCCAATGTACTGATAGTTTTTACTTTTACAGCAACAGTCTTTTTGCTGATGTCTTTTATTATCCCGCAGGAACAGAAGCAACCCGCACCATGGGATATTCCGGATGAATATAAAAACATGGAAAATCCTTATGCGGGCGACAAAAGCCTCGATCGTGTGGGTAAAATCCTTTATTCGAAGCATTGCAAATCCTGCCATGGCAGCAATGGAGAGTGTGACGGCCCCAAAGCCAAGCAGCTCAAAACATTTTGCGGCGACCTTACTTCACAGGAATTTAAAGCCCAGTCCGATGGTGTGATTTACTACAAATCGTTTATCGGCAGGGACGAAATGCCCAATTTCGAAAAGAAAATCCCTGAAGAAGAAGACAAGTGGGCCGTTGTAAATTACATGAGGACATTTGAGAAATAATCTTTAACCTATTAATCTCTTTTTGAATGTTTCTGCCGGAAATAAACCTATGATCCGCAAGCACACCACCCCGGCAGAAGCATTCTTTTAAAAATTAATCCACTACTGCAGACCTAATAATTTGCTGATGAAAATTAGAGGTTTTACCGGGGCGGCAATCCTTTTTTGGTTTTTGATGCCCTTATTCTCTTTCCCTGCCGGGGAAGCAGCAGAAGAAATACCTGAAAATGTGGAGGGCAACCAACTATGTATGAAATGCCACGGGCAGGATTTCTACTATTATTACAACGACTGGCTCGAACGTGACGTGCGCGAACGGATGAACCCCTATTATGTGATCGATTCGGCCGAATTCTATCAATCCAATCACAACACCTTCTATTGTACCGACTGCCATTCGTCAGAATACGAAACTTTCCCGCACGAGGGCTACCTGCGAATGGAACCCTCATACACCTGCATGGACTGCCATGGCGGCGACGAAAACTGGGCTCATTTCAATTTTGAGAAAATCGAGGCCGAATACGAAAAAAGCGTTCACGCCAGCCGCCACAACGAAGATTTTACCTGCTGGATGTGCCACGATCCGCATACTTACCGAATAAGCGTCAGGGAAACAAAAAACATCAGAAATACCATTGCCTATACCAACGGGATCTGCCTGGAATGCCACGCCGATGTCGATATATATCAGCTCCTGACAGAGGAGGAAAACCCCAACATCCTGAAAACGCACGACTGGCTGCCCAATCAGGAATTGCATTTCGCCAGTGTAAGGTGCATCGAATGCCATACACGGATCAGCGACAGCCTGCTGGTGGCACACCAGATTGTGCCCAAGGACCAGGCGGTGAAACGCTGCGTGGAGTGCCACTCTTCAAATTCGCTGCTGATGGCCTCGCTTTACAAACACCAAACACAAGAGCAGCGCGGAAAAAAAGGCTTCCTCAATGCTGCCATTCTCAACGAAGCCTATGTGATCGGCGCCAACCGCAGCCCGTTGCTCAACAATATCAGCCTGATCGTTTTCGGCCTGGTTCTTTTAGCTATTGTCGCACATGCAATCCTTCGGATCATTAAAAGCTAAATCACGATGGCACAAGAAAAAATATATCTGTATCCCGTCTGGGTAAGGCTGTGGCACTGGATAAATGCAGTTTTATGTATTTTGCTGATCCTTTCGGGAATCAGCATGCAGTATTCCAATCCCGAGTATCCTTTCATCCGGTTCGATATTGCCGTTTCGATGCACAACATTTCGGGCATTTTGCTCACGGCAAGTTATCTGATGTTCATCATCGGCAACCGGACCACACCAAACGGAAAATACTACCGTGTGGAATTAAAAGGACTGATGTCGGGAATGTATCAGCAATTAAGCTATTATACCGTCGGCATTTTTGATAAAAACGCCGCCAAACCTTTCCCGATTTCCTACGCAAGAAAATTCAACCCGCTGCAAAAGGTTACCTATGTGGCGGTGATGTACATTCTTTATCCGCTGATCTTTATCACCGGATGGGCGCTTTTGTTTCCCGAAACCATTGTTCATAATGTTTTTGGCTTCAGCGGAATTCATCTAACCGCCCTTTTGCACATTGTCATCGGGTTTTTCATTTCGGTGTTCCTCATCGTGCACATTTATTTCAGCACCATCGGAACCACGGTAAAGAGCAATTTCACCGGCATGATCACCGGCTGGCACAAATAAGCAAACGCATAATAACAAATATTTCAGGGTAATTTTTTCATTTTTTTGCCCCGCCGCAAGGCGGGGTTTTTTTATTCCCCGCCGTTTGCGATCAGTTTCAGGCTTACCGATTTCCACGATTGCCAGCCTTCCCTGTCGGTTAGCTTAACCATAAAATGATAATCCCCTTCATCCACACCTTCGGGAATATCCATCGTGATTTGTGCCTCGTAGGTTTGCTGTCCTTCCGGAATGTTGTAGCTTTCGTTGAGGTAGAAAGGATTAACGGGTTCCTTCACCGGATCCATGGGGCAGGTTTCCACGTGGCTGCCGTGCGAATGGTGATCGAAATTCTGGTGTAGCTCAAGATTAAAGGAACCCAGCTCCCGGTTATCCGAAAACCGGGCCCTGAACACAAATTGTTCACCTGCAACCACGGTGTCGCAGGCCCGGGGAAATGCTTCAGCAAAGTCCATGTCAATCACGGGTTTCTGTGTATCGGTTTCATCCTGCTTGTCGCAGGCATAGCCAATCATCAGCAAGGGGACGAGTAGCAACAAAACAGCTCTTTTCATCTTCGTAAGGTTTTTTAATTTACTTTGATCCGTAAACTTCAATATGATAGTGTTGCGAATACGACCACCTGCCTTCTTCATCCTGTGTTTTAATAAGGATATAGGCTTCGCCCAAATCCCATGAACTGACGGCACCCGGCGGATCATTGTTGTCTTCGGCTGCGCCCGTGTAAATTTGCGCATCAAATGCCACTTCATACAATTCAAAATCATGTTCATGGAACAAAACAATTGAATTTCCTGCATCCACCTCCTCATCAGTGAGGGCATCGGCTTCTTTTACGATGCCTATAAACAATCCTGCAATGTGGCTGGTTTCGCTATGCACATGCCCGGCAATTGAAATGGTTTCGCCGGTGCTGAAAACCTGTCCGTCATCAGGATAGGAATCCACATGGATTTCCGGGCCATCACCGGCCTGAGCTTCATGCACATGCACTTCTTCTTCAACGAAAGACGCATTCCCATTGATGTCGACCACCGTCAGGTGAAAATGATACGCGCCCGTAGCAGCATTTTCGGGAATCATAATCTCGTGCTGGTGCACCAGTGCGTTTTTCGTGTTCTCATCGAAATCCCAACGTTTTTCGTATTCCCAAACTGTTTTAAGTGAAGATTCAGGATGGATTTCAATACTGTAATGTGACAGGCCTTCATTGTCAGAAGCCTCAAACTCCAGATGCACATCGCCGCCGCGGTAAAACTCCAGGCTGTTGTTCAGCCCGATTTCAAGGTTTTCGATGATCGGTGCGGTTTTGTCATCATCGTCGGACGAACAGGATGACAACAGCAATAGCGCCGCCGCAACAGCAATTAAAATTGATTTATATATTTTCATTTTGAGATCGTTTAAAGTGTTTAAAATGTTGATCAGAAATTTAATTTAAGTGAGATCTGCAGATTTCTTCCCGGTTCCGGAATATTGATGATCCGGTAATAGCTGGTGTGGTTGTAATATTCGGCATTCAGCAGGTTGTTCAGCCTGAGATGTACATCAACCCATCGGGGGCCCCATTTGAAAGAAGTTCCGGCAAGGAAACTCAGCACCTGATAACCGGCGGTAGGTTCCTCCGGCGGCACCACACGATTTTGGCGGGCTGCTATTTTTGTTTCGATCGAAAAATAAGTGTTTCTGGTCGTTTCGGAAATTTCAGGCTCCCAGTTAATGGAAATCATGCCCGATAAAGGCGGGGAAAACGGCAAGCCAAATCCTTTTTTATTCCCTGATCTTTGCTCTGAATAAACGTATTCGCCTGCGATGGCCGCCGAAAGAGATTCATTGAGCCTTTGCGTCACCTCAACCTCACCGCCCCACCTGATCACTTCGTTCTGTACATAATTGAATTCCTGCAGGCCTGTTTCTTCCGAAAAGGCACTGGTTGGATTCAGGTAGATGTAGTTCGGAAACCAGGTAGCGAAGCCACTTACAGTTGCAGTAGTGAAGCCGCTTGTATATTCCAGTGACAGATCGGCCTGCCAGGCGGTTTCAGCCGTGAGGGTGCTGTCGCCTTTTTCCTGCCTGAAGAGGTGGTAATTCACCCCGTCGGCGCCCAGTTCGCGGGCATCAGGCATGCGAAAGCTTTTCCCCAGGTTGAACTTTGCCAGAAATTGATCTGCCGAATAATTTAAACCCAACGACCAGGTGGCTTGCGTGAAATTTTTTTCAACGCCCGGGCTGCGCAGCACATACTGTTCCTCCACCAGATTTCCTTCAGTGTCGTAAACAGGCGTCGGGTACCAGTCGCGGTATG
>JBKHBQ010000317.1:0-4167 GCA_046542305.1 Bacteroidales bacterium | reverse complement strand
GACATGCCCAACCCCACGGGGCCGCGCGATATTCTGCCCGCCGGCACCACAAGCTATATCGACGATGTAAGCGGATTTCACGCTGAAGGCAGCATCTTCAGTTATTTCGTGGTGGCCTACGAAAACGAAGGCGATAATGGATTTGAGGATTTCAAAGATGTCAGCTCTTCGAATGAGATCACCATCGTGCAGGAAACCCGCGTGTTGGTTCCCAATGCCTTTATGCCCGGAGCCGACCTGCCCGACAATGAATTCAAACCCATCATGTCGTTTGTGGATCAGGACGACTACGATCTGATGATCTTCAACAAGTGGGGCCAGATGATCTTCAACACCACCGATATGGATGAAGGCTGGAACGGTAATTACAACGGCGAACCCATGCCGCCCGACGCCTATGTGTACCTGATCCGCTACAAAACCCCCGACGGCCAGATGGTGGAGAAGCGCGGCACGGTGACACTGGTGAGGTAGGGCAGGGGATGGGTTAATCGTTAATCGTTAATCGTTAATCGTTGATCGTTATCGTTTAAAGGCTAAGATGTTCGATGTAGGTAATGTTACCAGATGAAATCTTCCCTGAATTTATTGTTTGATTACCTTACTGGTTTCAACAAGTTTTCCTGATCCGTCGGTGAGCTTGACCATGTAGGTGCCGGGGGCAAAATCACTCATTTCGATATATGTTTCAGTTTGATTTACAGGGGCAGAGAAAACGGATGTGCCTGACATGTTAAGGATTTCAAGAACCGATCCGGTAAACTCTGCTGCTACCTCAACAAACAAGCGGTCACCTGCCGGATTGGGGTATAATATCACCTTTTTACCTCCTGCGGGAATATTTTCCTGGGTACCGGCAAGATCATCACAGTTGACGGGTTCGAACTGCAGTGTGCCGCTGTTGTCGAGCGTGCCGCGCCAGCAGTTGCCGTCGGGCGATTTCATGATAATACCATGGTTGATATCGTCGATGAAAATATCTCCGCTCTTTACGTGTACCTTAGCCTGTGGCTCATCGGTTCCGAAGCCTACTAAGCCTTCCTGATTTACCAGAATCCCGGTTTGGGCCGAAGAATAGAGTTTTAAACCATTTCCTCCTGAGGAAACAATCTTGTCGGTTGTGATGTGAAAACCCTCATGCTGTTTTATGTTTCCTGCAATTTCAAGTCTTTCGGCCGGGGTATAGGTTCCGATCCCAATATTTCCTTCATAGAAAATAAACTTGTCATCAGCGAGAAATTCCAGTCGTGAAGCCGTTTGCTTTATTCCGAAATTCTTTGAATTTCCCATGTAAAGGTAGCTGCTTTCGGAGGCTATAGCGGGTTCAATCATTATTGATGCTACATCGGTAATATCTGCTTTGATGTGCAATTTGGCAAGGGGCTCAGTAACGTTGCCAATTCCTACTTTTCCGGTATATCCGGCGCCCGGGGCTCCCTGTAGAAAAAGGGTTGGCAGGTTGGAATTTGTTCCGAGCATCATCGAATTATGGATGTTGTTGGTGAAGATATTGGTTTGTCCCTGGCCATTCCCTATAACAAAGGATTGGTAGCCTGAGGCTTCAATAAACATTCCGATGGCAAAATTGCTTCCTGAGGTTCCTGCTTTTGCCGATGGTCCAAAGGCGAAAGAATAGTTTCCAAGTGCTTCGGCCTGGTTTCCAAAGGCGAAGGTTGTGAAACCTGAGGCGATCGAATTGATACCACCGGCAAAGGAATTGTCTCCTTCTGCGGTATTATCCAGCCCGATAATGCTGGCATTTGTTCCGGAGGCACTTCCTCCTTCACATTGAATGCATTGTGCATATATGGCCTGTGGGAGGTAAAAAAAGGCCAGAAGCATCACGAAAAGAACTGTTGTTTTCATTTTTGTAATTTTTGGTTATTATTTGATGAATTATCCTTGTTTCAGGTGTTCATTTGAGATTTGAAATGGTACAGATGTGGTTCCGGGGGCTTAAGTTTTGAGGCGGAGATATTTTTTTCATAGCGTATTATTTTTGGGTATGGCAAATAAAATCGTGATAAATATACTATAATAAATTTTACATCGGGCAAAAAATGCTGTAATAATATTGTAAAAAGGGAAAAAACCAATTCATGAGTTTATTTAGTTACGCGGATTAATCACCTCCTCTCCGCCACTACCATGTGTCTTTTTCCGGGTGGGCCGGGCAGGCGTTTTACTGAAAATCCTGCAGCGCGAAGGTTTTGCTTTACCAGGCCTTTTGATGAGTAGGTGACGAGGATGCCGCCATGTTTCATGGATTGGCCGATGTTGGTGAAGATTTCTGTTGTCCAGAGTCCGGGCTGCACTTCAGGTGCAAAGGCATCGAAATATACCAGGTGGTAAAATCTTTCAGGCAGGTGCAGGTTCTCGGCTTTTTCCTGTTGCTTGTACAGCGAAAATCCCGGCCTGATCTGCACTTCCTTTCCCCATGGGGAGGCATGCATTTTGTCGAACCGGTCAGCGGTATGCTCCCCGCCGATCAGTTCGGGGTAATTCAGCTTCTTCCATATTTCCGGCTCCAGCGGATAGGCTTCTACGGCATGATAAACGATTTCCTTTCCGGCAGTTACGGCGCAGGTAAGCAGCGCATTCAGCCCGGTGCCGAAACCGATTTCAAGGATATGCAGGGTATTATATTTTTCGAGCAGCGGAAGTAATCCGTTGCGGATAAACACATGCCGGGATTCTGTAAGGGCGCCGTAGGTGGAATGATAGTGCTCATCCGTTCCCGCAATATAGAGCGTATGCGATCCGTCGGATGATATCCTGATTTCCGGCGCTTTCATTTGTTGTAAAGAAAATGAAGGTTTTCAATGCCTGGCCCTATGCTGGTTTGCTGCAGGATTTGCCCGTCCGGTGCAATGGTAAAAACCGTGCTTCCGTCCGACGCCCAAATCAACTGGTTTACCTCTTCGAATTTCAGGACCGAAATATTCCCGATTTCAGCAATTCGGGCGGAAGCGTGCTGGTACTCGTACCGGTAGATGCCGTCGAGGCACGAAAACAGGAGGTTCTGGCTGTTGATCGCTGCGGCGCTGCGCATTTCCTTTTCGGGAAGTTCAAAAGGCTGGTAGGGATTGCCAATGTGTCCGTCGGAAGGATCGAGCAGCCGCGCCGATGCATACCCCTGTGCATCGTTGCCGAGCATGAGCAGCCGGTTGGCTTCGGCTTCGGCAAAAACCAGGGGTTCGAAATCCAGCGTGGTTTTTACATGCAGGTTGCCGTTGTTCAGGAAATAGATTTCGAGCCACCGGATGGTTTCGTTGCTTTTTTGCCTTGAGAAAATAATCAGGTATTCCCTGAACGGAAACATCCTTACCGGCTTGGTGGCAATATTTTGTTCGGTGGCATACGCCGGCTGTCCGTCAAGGTTCCACCCCCTCACCTGTCCTTCAAAAATACCCGCATACAGGCGGTTATCATCATAATCCACAAAAGTAAAATAAGGCTGCTGCGGATTTTGTATGCCCTGAATTTCCCAATTCAGTAAATGGGTATCGGTGTCGAATGCCCCCAGGTCGCCCTGAAAGGATGCGCCGAGAAAGAACTTTTCGTTCAGCGCACTGATGGCGGAGCCGCCATAAATTCCCGGATAGCTGAAGATTTCTGCAAACCCGTTGCCGGGGCTGCCCGAAAGCACGCGCATCATGCCGGGCTGCGACTGCTGAACCAGCCATACTTCCTCTAACATTTTTTGGAGGCCAATAATGTAGATGGTACGGTATTGCTTTCCCTTTACTCCGCCTGCTGTGGCCTCTGCCCTCAACTGGTAATTTCCGGTGGACAGGGTTTTCAGTGACACCGGATACTGATAACGATAGGTTTTTCCCGGTTCGAGGTTTTGTGAAGTGAGCGACGGAAGCACGTTAATATCCTGATCGTTTACCAGTGCCAGGCTGAGATCGGCGGCGGCAGCCGAAGCAATGACCCTGATTTGAATACCGATGGTGTCGTAAATTTTATAATTCGCTCCCGGCGCAGGACTCAGAAATTCGACATCGGGAAAATCCGGATGCGCTTCGTCCTTACATGCAGCAAAATACACAAGCAGGATAATGAAGAAAATTGCCGGTGGAATGAAAGTTTTCACGAACTAACGGGTTTTATCAAAAAAACTTTATAAATTTATTCCGTAAAGATAATATTCCTTGTAGTATG
>JBKHBQ010000316.1:0-4169 GCA_046542305.1 Bacteroidales bacterium | reverse complement strand
CAAAAAAAAGCACGAATCCCTCCGTGCTTTCCAAAAAAATATATGCTATGAAAAAATTTACAGGTGGATCACTTCGCCGTAAGCGGCGGCGGTGGCTTCCATCACGGCTTCCGACATGGTGGGATGCGGGTGGACGGTCTTAATGATCTCTTCGCCAGTGGTTTCGAGCTTACGGGCGGCCACCACCCCGGCGATCATCTCGGTGACGTTGTCGCCGATCATGTGGGCGCCGAGCCATTCGCCGTATTTGGCATCGAAGATCACTTTTACAAACCCTTCCTTGCTGCCGGCGGCGCTGGCTTTTCCTGAAGCCGAGAAGGGGAATTTCCCCACTTTGATCTCAAACCCGGCTTCCTTTGCCTGTTTTTCGGTCATGCCCACCGATGCCACTTCGGGCACGGTGTAGGTACAGGCGGGGATATTTCCGTAGTCGATGGGATGCACCTCCAGTCCGGCGATTTTTTCCACGCAGGTGATGCCTTCGTGCGATGCCAGGTGAGCCAGCGCCGGGCCGTGTACCACATCGCCGATGGCGTAATAACCATCCACGTTGGTGCGGTAATAATCGTCCACACCGATCTTGCCCTTTTCGGTGTTGATGCCTACATCTTCCAGTCCGATGCCTTCGGTATTGGTGGTAATGCCCACAGCCGAAAGGACGATATCCACCTCCACGGTTTCCTCGCCTTTTTTGGTCTTGATGTTCACCTTGCATTTTTTGCCGCCGGTATCCACCGAGGTCACTGTGGAGTCGGTCATGACTTTAATGCCGGCTTTCTTGAACGAACGGGCCAGTTGCTTGGATACCTCCTCGTCTTCAAGCGGGATGATGGTGGGCATAAATTCGACCAACGTCACTTTGGTGCCGATGGAATTGTAGAAATAGGCAAACTCCGATCCTATGGCACCCGAGCCGACCACCACCATCGATTCGGGTTTCTTTTCGAGCGTCATGGCTTCGCGGTAGCCGATCACCTTTTTGCCGTCCTGCTTCAGGCTTTCAAGCTGTCGCGAGCGGGCGCCGGTGGCGATGATGATATGTTTGGCCTCGTAATCGGTTTTCTTTCCTTTATCGTCGGTCACTTCGACTTTCTTTCCGGGCTTGAGTTTCCCGAATCCGTTGATCACGTCGATCTTGTTTTTTTTGAACAGGAAATTTACGCCGTTGCTCATGCCGTTGGCTACCTCCCTGCTGCGTTTGATGATGCCGGGGAAATCGGCTTCGGGTTCCTGTTGCAGTTTAATGCCGTAATCGGCCGCATGTTTCATGTAGTTGAACACCTGCGCACTTTTGAGCAGCGCTTTGGTGGGAATGCAACCCCAGTTGAGGCATACGCCGCCCACGGATTCCTTTTCCACAACCGCTACTTTCATTCCGAGCTGCGACGCCCTGATGGCAGCCACATATCCGCCGGGACCACTGCCCAATACTATCAGATCGTAATTCATGACGATTAAATTTTTGTTTGTGCAAAATTATGAAAAATAGCCGAGGGCTTTTCCGGGGGGGTGAAGGGGGCTGTTAATTTTTGTTAAGCTGTTGAGGGGTTGAAAATAATTTTTCCCTGGATAACACGCAAAGCATTAAAATCGCTATTTATTTGGGGTTTGTCTGTTGCTAAAAAAGAAAGACAATGCATGGCTCTTTTACCCGATCCCAAATTGATCAATAGATAATCAAGGATTTTGGCAAACTTTGTAATTATTTAGCTGACTTGATTGCTTTACAATTTAGTTTAGAATGCCAGGAATGGTATTATTTAAGATTAAAGATTAACGAAGTACGATTTCAGATTGATGTCCCCTGTCAGGTTGGTAGGGTCTTTTTTATTGATTTATAAATGAAATGGCTGGTTTGATCACAACCGTTCGGCGGATGGTCAGGATCTTCGCTTTCTTCAAATGCTTTCAATAATTCTTCTTGCTCCTGTTGTGCTGCAGAAACAGGGCTGTCTGGCCATCTTCGGAAGCATTCAGCAAATCAAGCCACTTTTTCCGTATCCTCCGGATAATACATACATTTTTCCTCCCGGCATTCCTCGTTTCGCCGGTGGAAATCGCACACCACCCTGCCAGGCAGTGGAAGGTCTGCATTGAGATGTTCGTTGGCAAATTTCACCGCCTCGGCAATGGAGGTGAAGGTAACGCGTTTGCAGCATCGCGGCCCCTCGTGTTCGGAAATCTTGAGCAGACAGGTACCCGTGAGCCGGTTGGTGAGTTGCCAGGTTTTGGTGGAAAATGGTGTGGTGTGCGTGACGAGGCTGAAAAAAATGCCCGCCCCCACACAGGCGCCGCAATCGCCATGTGTGCCGCAAAATCCGCCGGGAACTTTTTCGGCACGATCCAAAGCCTGGTTCAGCCTGGCAATTTTCATTTTTCTTTCATCCCTCCGGTTATAATATGCCGTGAGCAAAACCGCCGGCACCAGGTAATGATGATACGGCGCATGTATTTCGAATCCCGGGCTTTTCATCAACACATCGGCCAGTGCCATGGCGTCGGTTTCTTCGGAACGGGCACAATGGTCACGGATCAGCTCGGTGGCATCCCTTTGGCGACAGGTGTCGCAAACCACATGCCCGTCGGCATAGCTACCCGTGGGGAGCAGTTGCGTGCCACAGTAAAAACAGCTTTGAAATTTTGATTTCAGACCGGTCATCATTTCATTTCTACAAACAAAACAAACGCCCTGCACACTATTTATCTTTCTTCTCCTGTTCAGCCATATACCGTGCATCCTCCCTGATCATCTCATCCAGCGGAACGCCACGGGCCTCAGCCTTTTGCCTGACTGCCTCCAGCCACTCGGGGTCGTTTCTGATGGCGTCTTCATAGCCTTTGATCTTTTCTTCATCCGGTGACATGCGGCTTAATTCCTGTTCGGCCATATATTCGGCGTCCACGCTGATCATCTCCTCCACCGGCATTTCGAAATATGCCGCCTTCTTCGCAATGGCTTCCATCCATGCCGGATCTTTGCTGATCGATTCCTGGTATTTTTTGATCAGCATGTGCTTCTTGTAGGTCTCCGGGTGATCCGTTCTAAAGATATAATCCGCATCCTCCTTCAGTTGCTCCCCGTAAGAAACATTATTGGATGCCGCTTTTTCGCGAATGGCTTTCGACCACACCGTGTCCTTATCGATCAAAGTGGTGAAATGCTCCATCCCGTACCAGGTAAGGAAAAGATCGGGCTCGGATGCCCAGGCCTGGTATTTGGCTTCGGTATGAATGGCTTCGCTCAGGGGAACGCCTTTTTTTTCTGAATTTTCCACAATCCTGTCGAACCATTCAGAATCCTTCAGAATTGAATTTTCGTAGCTGTAAACAAAATCTCCTGAATAATCAGGTCCGTAAAGATTGTATACCTGATCCACGAAACCCCAGTCGAATTTGTACATAAAGCGGTCGGTGACGCTCAGCAGAATCACATCCTGCTTTTCGGTTTCCTGCCGAAGATCGAGTTCATGGGTCCACCGTTCGCCGAAATAGGTATCGGGATAAACCCGGGCATTAAAATACCAGAAATCCTCGTTGGCGAACAGATGTTTGGGAATGCGGGTATTGAAAAAATTCCAGTAATAGCTGTCGGCCACGGCCAGCACCATGGGCTTTTGCGCCTGTTGATCGTCGTTGAACGAAAAAACCGGATAAGGCATCGGCTGGTGCGGCAACTGCCATAGCAGGTTTATTGTTTTTCCAACGTCGTAATCGCTGTCGGCAAGGCTGTCGCTGATCCTGATTTCGCTCACCTCATACTCCGGCAATTCGATGTTGCGGACCGATTCGATTAAACGGGTGAGGGTATCGGCCACAAAGGTCATGGTGTGTTCGCTCCAGTGGATGCCGTATTTCGGATAAAGCGGATACCGGATTGTATCCTTCAGTTGAAGGAAATATTGGTTCAGGTCGATGAAACGGACGTCGAGCTCCTGCGCCTTTCGTTTATAGGTATCGTAATTTGTGGATGTAAATCCGTCTTTCAGAAACCTGTCGGGGATATATTCCGGATAAACCCGTGCCTTGCTGGGTTCGAACATCAGGATAAAATCAATATCAAAGTTATTTTTAAGATGCCGCTGAAGGAATTTCAGCCGCCGCAGTTTTTTATCTATAAACCGTTCGCCCACAAAATCGCCGCCGGTGTAGGCCCGGATGTAATCGTATTC
>JBKHBQ010000034.1:0-21758 GCA_046542305.1 Bacteroidales bacterium | reverse complement strand
AGATTACCACCAAGAAAGGGAAAAAAACCACCGGCCCGGCCAGAATTCTCGGCGTATCGTTTTCGTCGAACGTAACCACAGGTTTCATCGACAAAAGCACCTTCCCGAAATACCAGGAGCAGTATGGTGCCGGTTACGGCCCGTATTACAGCGATGGTGAATATCCCGGATTGTATGAATACGATTATGACGGCGATGGCACCCCCGATCTCGTGGTTCCCAGTACCGAGGATGCTTCGCAGGGTGAGGCATTCGATCCGGACCTGATGGTGTATCAGTACGATGCTTTCTATCCTACCAGCCCGACCTACAATCAGAAGACACCATGGGTATATCCCGAAAACGGTCCCATCAAATTCTTCGAAACACCATGGATCTTCAACAACAATATCGATATTACCGGCGGTGGTGAAGTAACCACCTTCAGACTGTCGTATACCAATACCGACCAGTCGGGTATTATGCCCAACAGTTCGCTTAAGAAGAACAATTTCCTGTTCAATGGTTCCTATGATGTATTGGATAACCTGAAAGTAACGGCTCAGGCCAATTATGTCAATACATATGCCAAGGGCCGTAACTCAACCGGTTACAGCGACAACATCATTTCGTCATTCCGTCAGTGGTGGCAGACAAATGTGGACCTGGAAACACAAAAAGAACTGTACTTTCTCAATGGCGATAACATTTCATGGAATCCCAAGAGCGAGAATAACCTAACTCCCATTTACTGGGATAACCCATACTGGGTACGTTATAAAAATTACCAGAACGATAACCGCGACCGTTTGATCGCCTACACACAGGTAGACTGGAAAATCACGGATTACCTGAGCATTATGGGACGTGCCGCCATCGATACCTACGATGAGATGCAGGAAGAACGCAAGGCCGTAGGTTCCGTAGCCGGTGAGCTTGGTGTTGGAAGACCCGAGGTTACCTCCGGTTATGCAAGGTATCAAAGGAAATTCCGCGAAACCAACTTCGACCTGATGGGTAGGTTCAACAAGTACCTGACCGAGGACTTTAACCTGACCGCGCTGCTGGGTACCAACATCAGAAGGACCATGGAAGATGAACTCTACGGTTCCACCGATGGAGGTTTGATTATTCCCGGACTGTATTCCATTTCGAACAGCCTCTACGAAGTACCCGCACCTGCTGAGCGTGTTGAGGAAATCGGTGTAAACGGTATTTTTGCCGGCCTGTCGATGGGTTACAAAGATCTGCTCTACCTGGATGCCAACATCCGCCGCGACCAGTCGTCTACACTTCCGGATGACGAGGATATATACTACTATCCTTCGGTATCGGGTAGTGTTTTGTTCCACAACCTGCTCGAAGGCGCCACATGGATGCAACTCGGCAAATTCAGGCTGGGTTATGCCCAGGTTGGTAACGACGCACCCTGGGGAGCACTTATCGATACCTATGATAACAATGGTTTGTTTAATGGTGTTCCAATGTACTCGCTTCCTATTCGTAAAGCCAACGAAAACCTGAAGCCCGAG
This sequence comes from Bacteroidales bacterium, assembly GCA_046542305.1. Taxonomy (GTDB): domain Bacteria; phylum Bacteroidota; class Bacteroidia; order Bacteroidales; family 4484-276; genus JBKHBQ01. Next base: position 20,247 of record JBKHBQ010000034.1, on the reverse strand, counting down.
CGTACTACCGAGCTCGAAACCGGTCTCGAAATGATCTTTGCTCAAAACAGGTTAGGTTTAGACCTTTCGCTCTACCAGCGGAACACCATCGACCAGATTATTCCTGTAGCCGTTTCGTTTGCAACGGGTTACTCAGGAAAGTGGCTGAATGCCGGTGAAATGGAGAATAAAGGTATCGAACTTGCCCTTCGCGGAACTCCGGTGCTTACCCGTGATTTCAAATGGGATATCCAGGTGAACTGGTCGACCAACAAGAACGAAGTTATTTCTCTGGCTGAAGGACTTGAAAACCTTCAACTGGCAGGTCTTCAGGGTGGTGTTACCATCAACGCCCGCGTTGGCGAGCCTTACGGAACCATCCAGGGTACCGATTTTGTATATGATGACAATGGCAACAAGATAATCCGCAGCAACGGATACTACATGCGTACTGAAACTTCAGACATCGTGCTCGGCGACATCAATCCCGATTGGAATGCCGGTATTTCGAACACCCTGTCGTACAAAGACTGGTCGTTCAGCTTCCTCGTCGACATGCAGGAGGGCGGCAGCCTCTTCTCGCTCGACCTTTGGTACGGTATGGCTACCGGTTTGTATGAAGAAACTGCCTTCATCAACGATCTTGGCAATCCTGTAAGAGATCCTATCGTTGGCGAACCCGGCAACTATGATCCTACATCCGGTGGTTATATCCTGGAAGGCGTGCTGGAAGATGGTACGCCCAATACCATGAGGATACCCGGTAACAACTACGCAGCTTTTGGTTATGCCACAAGCCCCAATGCCAGGTATGTTTATGATGCTTCTTACATCAAGCTCAGAGAAGTTGTATTGTCATACAGCATTCCGAAGGCCAAGCTTGCCAACTCATTCATCAAGGGTGCTTCCTTCAGCCTGGTTGGATCCAACCTGTGGATCATTGCAAAAGATCTGCCACATGCCGATCCCGAAGCTTCACAAGGTGCCGGTAATATCCAGGGATGGCAGTCGGGTGTAATGCCTACTGTTAAAAATGTTGGTTTGACTGTTAACTTACAATTCTAAAACCGTAAAAGTATAAGATATGAAAAAAATAATATTTCTGTTTATAGTATTGATAGGGATTTCCACATCGTGCACCAAAAACTTTGATGAATATAATGAGGATACCAAGAATCCTACGGATGTCCCGGGCAACATGCTGTTTGCCAATGCACAAAAAGCACTTGCCGATCAGGTGGCGAGTACAAACGTAAACCTCAATGTATGGAAGCTTTTCGTTCAGTACTGGACCGAAACCACGTACACTGACGAAGCCAACTACGACATCATCAACCGTACCATTGCCGACCTTACTTTCCGTACCTATTACCGCGATGTGTTGGCTGACCTTGTGGACGCCAGGGAAAAAATAATGGCCGAAGTACCACAAACCGACGAGGAAACCATTGCGCAGCAAAACCGCCTGCAGATCACCGAACTGATCTGGGCGTATTGCTTCAACCGCCTGGTGGACACATTCGGTGATGTGCCTTATACCGAAGCACTCGATATCGACGATATTTCGCCCGCTTACACACCGGCCCCGGATATCTATCAGGATATCATCAACCGTACAATAGCTGCTGTGGATGCACTCGACGAAAACGGCGGCAGCTTTGGTGAATTCGACCTCTACTTCAACGGAGATGTGGCCATGTGGAAAAAATTCGGAAACTCATTGCTCGTGAAGATGGGCATTACCCTTTCGCTGGTAAATGAAGATCTCGCTAAATCCACAGTTTTGGCTGGTTACAACGGAGATGGCGGACTGTTTGAATTTGGTGAGCGTTGCGAGCTTCACTACCCGGGTGGCGCCATGTCAAATCCGCTTTATCTCGACCTGGTTGCAAGCGGCCGTGATGACTTTGTTCCGGCAAACACCATCGTGGATCTGATGAACGAACTGGAAGATCCGCGCCGTGAGGCTTACTTCACACTGTATAATGATAGTATATACCTGGGTGGTATTTATGGCGAAAGTAATGCTTACGCTAATTACTCACACATTGCTGATCGTATCAAAGAACAGACATTCCCCATGCCGTTGCTTACCTACACCGAGGTGGAGTTCTACCTTGCCGAGGCTGCAGAACGTGGATATGATGTTGGCGATGCTGCTACACATTATGCCAATGCAATCACTGCTTCTTTCGATTTCTGGCAAGTAGATGGAGCTGATGCCTACATCGAAGCTAATCCTTACAATGGCATCGAAAGCATCGGTATCCAGGCTTACATTGCCTTCTACATCAGAGGTCTGGTAGCCTACACCGAATGGAGAAGGCTGGATGTTCCCGAAATGAATCTGCCCCCGTCACCTGCAGAAAGCGCCGACGGAGCCGTTCCGAGAAGGTTTACCTATCCTGTTAACGAGCAAACCCTGAATCGTGAAAGCCGTCAGGCCGCAGTCGACAGGCAGTGGCCCGCTGATGGCGACAGGCTCTCCAGCAGGATTTTCTGGGATGTGGAAAATTAATGATTTTTGATTAGACATTGAAACCAAATAAAACCGGCGGGGTATTCCTGCCGGTTTTTTTGTTCCGGTTTATTTCTTCAGCACGACTTTTTGATGGTTGGCTCTAAAACCGAACATTTACCGCTTTGATCTATGAATAGACGGGTTTTGCCGAAAATATGCCTTTTTTTTCCTTGTCAATTTTTCAAATACAATTGTATTAAATATCTTTATCCTCTTTTTAACTGGCCTTGCTCATGAAAACTATAAACCTGATCGCAACTTCAACTTCTTTGGTAAAAGCAACTTTGGTCTGCCTGTTCTGTTTTGTGATTTTTTTCACCTCCCCCGGCCTTCATGCACAGACCCGCAACAATCCGCAGATGGAAGCATTGCTGGATTATGCCTCGGATGTCTACGGTACCAGCGATGTGCTGGTAAACGGCTGGAAATATTTCCCGGAACACTACAATGCCAACGGTAATCCATACTTTATGGATGTGGAATGGATCGAAGGAAAAGTAACCATCCAGGGGCAGACATTCGACAAGGTGCACCTGCTTTACAACATTGTCGATGATGAACTGATCCTGCGACAGCACCTGAAAAAAGGTTCTCTTGTATTTGTGGTGCTGAATAAGGATCTTATTGAATCCTTTCAAATGCCCGGTCATCAATTCGTACATGCCAAAACGCTGAAGACGGCACCGGATCAGAATGACTTTTACGAAATGGTGCACGATGGCGATTTTCAGTTTCTGATCAGGTATGATAAGAGCTTCGTAAACCAGTATACTGCCCAGTCGCCACATGGAAGCTTTTCCGAACAACGTTCGGTGAATTACATCCTGAATGATGGAAAACTCACCAGGTTGCAAAACAGGAAATCGCTGCTACGTTATTTTGATCCCTATAAAAAGGAAATCAGAACATTTCTGAGGAAAAACGGCATCAAATACAGAAAAGCAACTGTAGCGCAACTGCAAAATCTCATGCAATACTGTGATCAACTTTAATCTGAACATAATGACCAGGAAAATCTTATTCCGGATCGTTATCTGGCTGATACCCATTGCGGGAGTTTTCGGTCAGCAGCAACAAATCATGATTCCGGACGGATACAACAATCTTCCTATAAACGAATTTTTTGATAAAGCAGAAGAAGAATTCGGTGTGCATTTTTATTATGCCCCCGATTCGATTCCAGAACTAACCATTGCCCACAGCACTTTTCCGGCACCACTGGAGGAAGTGCTGAGTGCAAACCTGGCGCCTTACAACATCAGGATTTCGATAGATGCAAAGGGAAATGTGTTTCTGACAAAGGATTTTGAAATCCGCACCGCATTGCCTGCTGATTTTTTTAAAGTAAGACAATCGGTGGCTGCTACAGATACATCCGGACAGGGGCGCGCGGATCAGGAGAATTTCCTGAAAACGCAAAGCGAGTATTTTTCAAAAACCCATATAGTGGGGACGAAGAAAGCCGGAATGCGTGTTTCTGAAGCTACCGTCAGCGGTTATGTACGTAGCTTTACCGACAGCCTCCCGCTGGTGGGCGCCACCATTTACGCAGAAAACCTCGAAACCGGCACGGCCACCAATTCCGACGGAATGTACACCTTAACACTGCCAAAGGGGTTGCACACCCTGATTGTGAGAAATGTGGGATATGAAAAGGCCGGGCTGAAGGTGCGGGTGCTTTCGTCGGGCAGCCTCGATTTATACCTGTTCAAAAAGGTTTTCCTGATGGAAGCCGTGGAAATCCGCTCGGAATTCAATCACAATGTGAAAAGTACCCAGATGGGCGTGGAAAAGATCAGCCTGCAGGAAATGAAAGAAATTCCGGTGGTGCTGGGCGAACGTGATGTGATAAAGGTAGCGCTGCTTTTGCAGGGTGTACAAACCATCGGCGAAGGATCTTCGGGATTTAATGTAAGGGGAAGCCCTGCAGACCAGAACCTGTTCTACATGGCAGATATTCCGGTGTACAATACTTCGCATCTGTTTGGCTTCTTTTCGGCCTTCAATCCGGATGTGATCAATGAGTTTACACTTTACAAAAGCAGCATCCCGGCCAACTACGGGGGCAGGCTTTCATCAATTTTCGAAATTACGCCCAGGCAGGGCAATCACCAGAAGTTTTCGGCACGGGGCGGTATCAGCCCAATAACTGCAAGGTTGCTGGCCGAAGGCCCCGTCATAAAGGATAAACTTACCTATATGGCCGGTTTTCGTTCGACATACAGCGACTGGGTGCTGGATTTCGTTACCGTGCCTGAAATTAAAAACAGCAGCGGAAATTTCGGTGATGCCATTGTAAACCTGACCTACAAGCTCAACGACAACAATCAATTGAAGCTGCTTACCTATTACAGTTACGACAAGATAAGCCTGGCCTCGAAAGTGGATAACCGCTACCAGAACGCCGGCATGTCGCTGTCGTGGTTTCACACCTATTCAGAAAATCACAGCTACGATCTGTCCCTGGCTTACAGCCGATATAGCTTCGAAGAGGATAACTACGATTATGCCATTTCAGCCTACAGCCTCAACTATCAGCTTGAACATTATCAGGCCAATCTCGATTTTTCGTACAAACCATCCGAAAACCATACACTGCGCTACGGACTGAGCAGCGTTTTGTACCGGCTCGACAACGGCGAACATTTGCCATACAATCAGGAATCGCTGGTTATGCCTGTCAATCTTGGAAAGGAAAAGTGACTGGAATCTGCCGTATTCCTCAGCGACGAATGGAATATCAGTCCACTGCTTACCGTTTCGGGCGGACTACGCTACAACTACTATGCTTACCTTGGCGAGCAGGAGGAGTTCAAATACATGGACCATTCCCCCAAAACTCCCGAAAACATCATCGACACGCTCTATTTTGGAAACAATGAGGTGGCAAAAGGTTACGGCGGGCTCGATGTGCGGCTTTCAGCCAAGTATATGATCGCTCCGGGCCTTTCGGTAAAAGGCGGATACAACACCCTGCACCAGTATATTTTCATGCTTTCGAACACGGTGGCCCTTTCACCTACGGACAAGTGGAAACTGGCCGGGTATAATATCAAGCCTATGTACGGCGATCAGTTTTCGCTGGGCGTGTACAACAATCTGATGGGTGAGCGGCTCGAAATATCGGTGGAGGGTTATTACAAGAATGTGCACGATCTGGTGGAGTATAAGGATGGCGCCGAACTGATTGTGAATAAACATCCCGAGCAGGATGTGCTGCAGGGCGAGCTTGAATCGTACGGCGTAGAACTGATGGTAAAAAAGCCTTCGGGACGGCTTAACGGCTGGATCAATTACACCTATTCCAGGTCGCTGGTTCTGGTGGATGATCCCATTACCGGTGAGCAGAACAATTTTGGCATTCGGTATCCGGCCAACTACGACAAGCCGCATTCGATGAACCTGGTGGCCAACTACAAGATAAGCAAGCGGGTAAGTATTTCGGGTAATGTGGTGTATTCCACCGGACGCCCGGTAACTTATCCTACCTCGATTTATTACCAGGACGGGCAGAAGATACTCAACTATTCGCTTCGCAACGAATACCGCATTCCGGATTATTTCAGGGCAGATGTTTCATTAAAACTGGAAGGCAACCTGAAAAAGAATAAATGGCTTCACGGCTCGTGGATATTTTCGATCTACAACCTCACGGGGCGCGAAAATGCCTATTCGGTGTACTTCAGGAGCGAAGAAGGTTTTATCCGTGGCTACAAACTCTCGATTTTTGCTGTGCCGATCTTTTCAGTAACCTACGATTTTAAACTGGGCAATTATGATGATTAAACCGGTACATATTCTGCGGTTGCTGACCCTGATGCTGCTATTTGCCTGTGAGGAGCGATACAATCCTGCGATCGATCCGGCAGTGCAGGAAGTGCTGGTGGTCGACGGGCAGGTGGATAATCGCCCTGGACCTTACACGGTGAAACTTTCCATGACTTCCCAGCTTTCTAAGCCCGCGTTTTATCCTGTTTTGGGATACCGGGTGGTGATCAGCGATGACCATGGAAACTCGGAAACCCTATCCGAAGTGAGAGAAGGAATATACAGAACCTCACCCGGTGGCATTCAGGGAGTGGCCGGCAGAAAATACAAGGTTTCGATCACCTCACCGCAGGGAAAGCATTACGAATCGGTACCTGAGGTGTTGCGTGCACCGGCGGGCATCGATACCGTTTATCACCGGCTGGAGCATCACAGCGTGGATTATTTCCCTTACAGTGTGGCGGGTTACCGTTTTTTTGTCAGCACCGAAAAAGCACCTGCTGACAGTACGTTTTTTCTCTGGAAACTCATCGACACCTGGAAATACGCCGCCGATTTTAATGTTTACTGGGTGTTCGACGGAAGCCTGCGCAGGGTTTACGACTCCGACAGCCTGAAAATTTGCTACAATACCGACACCATTCAGGATATTTTCGGCATTAGCACAGCTGGTTTCGACGAGCCAATCGTAAATGACTATCCGCTGCACTGGGTGAGTACCGAAACCAGAAAGCTTCAATACCGCTACAGCCTGCTGACACAACAATATTCGGTTTCCAGGGAAGCTTTCATCTTCTGGAATGACCTGAAGGAGATCAATCAGAGCATGGGTGAACTATACAGCAGGATTCCCTACCAGATCAGGGGCAACATCAGGAATACACAGAACCCCGACGAAGTGGCGCTGGGATATTTTTTGGTGGCCGGGATATCAGAGAAGCGCATTTTCGCTGACAGGCCCAAGCCACCGGTGATGCTCGATTTTCCGAAGTGCGAACTCATTGAATGGATGTACCTTGATTTCAGGCTTATCACAGAAGCTCCCGAAGAGGACTGGCCGGTCTTCGGCACACGGGGCCCCGACGGGAATGCCTTACCCTCGCAATGGTGCATGGATTGCCGCGAGAGCGGCGGCGTTTTGGAAAAACCGGATTTTTGGATTGAATAATACTTATCAGTATGTTGTTTGTCAAAAAAATGAAATGCAGCCTTATACTCCGGATTTTGCCGGCAATACTGCTGATAGTCGCCTGGGGTTGCGAAAAAAGGTATACACCTGTTATCGAGCAGAAATATCAGGAAATCCTCGTTGTAGACGGCATGATCAGCAGCCGGCCGGGACCATACACCGTAACCCTCTCCATGACGAGCACGATGGAAGATCCGCGAATTATTCCCCAGGCGGGTTATCGTGTTGAGATCAGCGATGAACTAGGCAATTCAGAAGTGCTTACCGAAACCGCAGCGGGTGTTTATTCTACATCCCCTGAGGGTATACAGGGCGTGCCGGGAAGAAAATACATGCTGGAGCTGAATTCGCCTTCGGGAGTGCAGTACCGGAGCGATTTCGAAGAACTTCCGCATCCTGTACCCGTTGATTCGGTTTATGCTGAGGTGGAATACATCAGCATCGATGATTTTCCCTACAATCTTCCGGGCTACCAGTTTTATCTGGACCTTCGGGATATTCCGGCAGATTCGGTAAATTTCCTCTGGCGGCTGACAGAAACCTACAAATACCAGGCTGATCACCCGCTGAGATTCACATACGACGGCATGTTGCACCCCATCAGTAATGGTGATTCGCTGCGGACCTGTTACAAAACAGATCCTGTGCATGAGATTTTCCTGTTGGGAACCGCCGGGCTGTCATCTTCCAATATCAGCCGCATCCCGCTGAATTTTGTGGGAACCGATAACCGGCGCCTGGACATGCGTTACAGCCTGCTTGCAGAGCAGTACTGTATCTCTGATAAGGCATTCACCTATTGGAAAACCATCAGGGAATTATCCGTGGAATCGGGAGAGATGTATACAAAGATGCCATTCCAGGTGAGGGGAAACATCAGCCGCGTGGATCAACCCGAAGTGCCTGTTTACGGATACTTTATGACTGCCGGCCTTACGGGGAAAAGGATCTTTGTAAACAGACCGCGGCCGCCTGTGGAAATGTATTTTTCGAAGTGCGTGCTCACCGATTCGGACTTTAGAAATTACGGCATGATGTTTCTAGGGAAACCACCATCACCTGATGATCCCAATCTGATAACAGAAACGCCCCAGGGGCAGCGGGCATGGCCGTTACCCTCCTGCGTGGATTGTCGTGCCAAGGGAGGCAGGCTTGAAAAACCCGATTTCTGGATTGATTAATACATCAAAATGCTTTACAGAAAAATCATATCATCAACTGCTTTTCGGGCGTCCGTCGTGGCGGGCATGCTGATCGTTGCGCTATGGTCCTGCGAAAAAAGGTTTGATCCCGAAATCGACAGAAGATACGAGGAGATACTTGTGATAGACGGCATGATCACCAATCGCCCGGGACCCTACACAGTATTGCTCTCATCTGCATCATCGGTGCAAAGTCCGGAGTTTTCTCCGCTCTCGGGATACCAGGTGGTGATTAGTGATGATAGCGGAAACGCGGAAACGCTTACTGAAAGCGACCCCGGCGAGTATTTCACTTCGCCCGGCGGAATAACAGGTGTTGCCGGAAGAAATTACCGGCTTGAAATTGCAACTCCACAGGGCAAACGCTACCTGAGCAATTATGAGAAGTTAAAGCCTGCAGTACACCTCGATTCCGTTTATGCCGAAACCGAATACATGTCGGTGCCGGATTATCCTTTCGGCTTGCCGGGCTACAGGTTTTACCTGAACGCTACGCACATTCCCGATGATTCCACTTATCTGCTTTGGAGGCTCACCGAAACCTGGAAGTACAAATCCGATTTCAAAGTTTATTTTACCTACGATGGAATACTTCATGAGGTAATTAATCGTGATACATTGCGGACGTGCTATAAAACAGAACAAATCCCCGGAGTGTATCTTTTTAATATGGTGTCATATGCTGAACCGCAGGTAAAGCGGCTGCCCCTGCATCTGGTTACTACCGACACCAGGCGGCTTAGCATCAGGTACAGCCTGCTTGTGGAGCAGTTAAATATTTCCGAATCCGCATACACTTACTGGGCGCAAATCAACGAACTGCAATCCCAGACCGGTGATCTTTACAGCAAACTGCCCTTTCAGGTGAGGGGAAACATTTACAATGCGGATGATCCGGAGGAGGCTGTGTTCGGATTCTTTATGGCAGCCAGCGTGGATTCCAAACGCATTTTTACAGATCCGCCCCCACCGCCTGTTAAAATGTACTATCCGACATGTGAACTTGTAGAGGGGGATTTTATTAATTACGCTTACATGTTTTATCGGAAACCGCCCCCGCCCGATGATCCTTATTACATTACGCAAAGTGTCAACGGAGGCCGTGCATTAACGCTTCAGTCGTGTCTCGATTGCCGACTGAAGGGCGGCGTAATCGAAAAACCCGATTTCTGGATTGACTAATAAACTATGGATGACTTTACCATGAAACTACTTCGTTTGTTAAGCTTAATCATCTTATCCCTGGCCGTATTTCAAAAGGCGGAAGGGCAGGTGGAACTAAATAGCCGCAACCGGCAGTTTGCCGAAGAAATCAGCGAATCAGCGGTATTATTTACCGACCGTGAACTATATCTTTCAGGAGAGTACATCTGGTTTTCGTGTTTTATAAAATTGAATGGCAATCCACAAATACATTCGCCAGGGAAAATCCTGTACGTGGAGCTGCTGGATCGCAATCAGCGCGCGGTTCAGAAAGGAAAATTCCTCATTAAGGAAAATACCGGGAGCGGGAGCATGCAAATCCCGGCGGAGGCTCTGTCGGAGATTTATTTCCTGAGGGCTTACACCCAGTTTATGAAGAATGACGGTCCTGAACATTTTGCGTGCGTACCGCTGACGGTTGTTAATCCTGAATACAGCCTGCCGCCGGCAGGAAAAGGTCCTTCGGAAGAGATCCCTGATGCAGAGGTATCCGGTGAACTGCGCATTGAAACCAACAAGTCAATTTTTGATTCCCGTGAAAAGGTGGAGGTGAAACTGCATCAGGACGGGAAAGGATTGGCAAAAGTATGTGTCTCGGTGGTGAGGCATGGTACGGGTCAGTCTGCAAAGGATAAACCAACCCGTGGTATTGCTTCATCAGGAGAGGAAAGCCGCAACCTGTTTTGGGTGCCGGATATCCGCGGGGTGAGCTTCAGCGGGTTCTTGAGGGAAAAATCCACCGGCAGCCCGATTTCCGGTAAAGAGGTTTACCTTTCGGTGATGGGAGAGAGCCCGATCCTTCACATTACGGAAACACATTCCAACGGTTCGTTTATTTTCTCACTTGATGAACTGCTGCAGACCAAGGAGATAAACATGGAATTTAAAAACGGGACCGGAAGCGACATCGAGATCCTGATCAACAATGATTTTTCGATTGAGCCCTGTACGCTTCCGCAGAAAGCGTTCACGGTCGACAGTACCCTCGGCAACATCCTGACCGAAATGTACATCAACCTGCAAACCGGGCTGGCTTTCAACCGTTCGCAGGTACATTATGCCGCTCCGGTGGAAAAGGAAAATATGTTGTTCGGTAAATACGATTTCTCGGTGAGGCCCGATGATTACATCGACCTGGAATCGCTCGAAGAGGTTTTTTATGAAATCGTGGGGCCGGTATCGATCAGGAAATCAGGCACAGGTGAGAAGTACTTTATGGTAGCCAATTACGAAAGCGGCCGCATGCTCGACAATGACCTGCTGCTGCTCGATAACGTTCCGGTTTTCGATGTGGATGAACTCCTGAAAATCCCGCCAACGAACATAGAGCGTATCGATGTGATCAACCGTCCGTATTTTCTGGGGAGCAAAATGCTCGAAAACGTAATCCTGATCACCACCAAAACCAGCGATTTCGGAGGCTTTCAGTTTCCCGCGGAATCTATCTTCCTGGAGTTTCTCCTTCTTTCGCCTGAAACAAGTTTCGAACCGCAGATCTATCAAACACCTGAACAATTGACAAGCACCGTTCCTGATTTCAGAACCCTGCTTTACTGGAACCCTCTGATCGTGCTCGACGGGGAAACGCCTGCTTTGGAATTGTTTACCGCGGATAATACCGGGCAGTACGACATTGTCGTGCGCGGCATTACCGACCAGGGAAAGGTGATTTGGAATAAAACGCCGATCTGGATCAGGTAATTTGTTTAAGGATTATTCGGCTTTTACAAGCAGGGTGTCTTTTTGCCCCAAAGAGATCTTGCCCAATACCTTCAGCCAGTGCAGTTTTTCGTTTTCAAACCTGGCAAGGTGTACAGAGTCGATGGGTTCAGATGGCGGCGATTCCACCTTTAGCGGATCTATGGGTTTGCCGTTGCGGTAAAACCTGAAATCGAGATGAGGCCCGGTTGACAATCCCGAGCTGCCCACATACCCGATCACCTGACCCTGCTTTACCCTGGCGCCCGCCTTTATGCCTTTGCCGTATGCTGAAAGGTGCATGTAGAGCGTCGTATAGGTGCCGTTATGTTTGATCTTCACTACGCGGCCACCTCCGCCTTTATCCCATTTGGCAAACACTACCGTGCCATCGCCCACCGACATAACCGGCGTGCCGGCATCCGCAGCATAATCCACACCAAGGTGGGGCCTGCGGTATTTCAGGATGGGATGCATCCGGCTGTAGGAAAATCCGGAGCTGATGCGCCGAAATCGCAACGGTGCTTTTAAAAAGGTCCGGCGAAGGCTGTTGGCTTCTTCATCGAAATAATCGCCGGTACTGTCCTGAACGAAATAAAATGCATGATGATCCCTGTCGTAATGGTTAAAGGTGGCTGCCAGCACTTTTCCCAGCCCGATCTTTTTGCCGTCGGCCAGCAGGGTTTCATACACCACCTTGTATGAATCGCCTTCCTGGATGCCGAAAAAGTCGATGGTCCAGGCATAAATCTCCGAAAGTTCATTGGCAAGGTTCGCATCGGTGCCATTGTCCACCATGGCATTCCACAACGAACTGCTGATCACTCCGGAAGCGGTATCCACAGTGGTGGTAATTTTTTTCGATCCCAGTTCGATGCGCAGGGAATCGCACAAGTCGTACACCACAAAATCAACAGGGGAGATTTCATATACAAAATACTGAAGCCTCGGAATGGAATCGCGCGATAGCAAAGCGGTGTAGTTGTTGCCGTAGCGTATTTTGCGTACGTCGAATACTTCGAGCGACTGCCGGGCCAGAAGATCGATGGTGGCATAATCCACATCGTACTTCAAAAGAATATCCGAAAGAAATTCATTGCGCTTTACGGTAGCAGTAACCATTTCCAGCGAATCCACATTCAGGCCGTACATCAGTTGCGGCTGGTAGGGAATGGGTTTCATTTTATCGATTTGAACCGATTGAACGGGGCCGATCTTTTTGAGAATGACAACGGACAATACCCCCGCCATTGTCAGGATTAGCAATAAAATGAAGAGTTTTTTATGTTTCGACAGCATAGGATGATCTTAAAGCAGTTATAACTAAAAAAATGCCGGACTATTTCATTCGGCGGCAATCTTCCCTGAATTTTGCAAAGTTAACGGTAATTGCCCGGAGCAAAAAAGCATGAGGATGTTGATTTATCCACAACCTCTTAATATTGCGTCCGGATTTGCGGTCGGTAACCCAAAAAACTGATCAGAGTCAAGATCATTCCGGGGTTGGTTAGCAGGCTGTGGTATTCAACAAAAATCACCGTGTCCGTCAAGCAGGCAAACCAGAAAGATATGCCGCAGCGGAATGCCGGGCAACCTGTTAAAGTGCCGTCCGAAACTAAGCCTGAATTTTCTTTTCAGATATTTCGCGGCCTGCTCTCAATGCTTCCAGATTCAGGTTCACCACTTTTTCGCCCTTTCGGCCAAAAAGCTGATGAACGGCTGTTTCGATGTGCTTGTAATCGATATCCAGGAAAGGAAGGGCTGCTCCGAGCACCACCATGTTGGCTGCGCGCGAGGAGCCAAGATCTTTGGCGATCTGATCGGCATCCAGGGTAATGTGGCGCGGCTGTTTTTGGATTTCGGCCATAATGTCTTCCTTTTCAGGATAATTCGGGATGTTCACAAAAGTGGTGGTGTTGGTTACAAGCCAGCCGTCCGGTGCCAGCATGGGCAGGTAGCGCAACGATTCCATGGGTTCCACCGAAAGGATCATATCGGCTTTTCCCTGCGGAATGAGGTCGGAAGCAATTTCCTTATCGGAAAGCCGCAGATTGGATTGTACGTCGCCACCGCGCTGGCTCATGCCATGCACTTCGGCCTGTTTGAGATAAAGTCCGGCTTCAACGGCAGCCAGACCGATGGTAGCCGCGATGGATAAAATTCCCTGTCCGCCCACGCCGGCAAGTATGATATCTTTTTTCATGGTTCCTGCGTAATTTTAGTTTTCCTGTTTTTGCTGTTCCCTGGCTTTGGATTTGGCGCGCATGCGCTTGTTGAGTGTCTGGATGCATTCGCGGCGCGGAATGATCACCGAGACGCCGGGATGGTTCAACTCCTCGAGCATGATCTCCACATTTTCCTCATGATGTTTTTTCAGCGGCTTGATCACACGGATATGCGCCTCATCCACGCCCAATCCCGCACAAATCGCTTCGATCTTTCCGGTGGCCGACGATTTTTGCCCGCCGGTCATGCCGGTGGTAGAATTGTCGGCAATGATCACGGTAACATTTGAATTATCGTTCACAGCGTCCAGCAGTCCGGTAATGCCCGAATGCGTGAAGGTGGAATCGCCGATCACGGCCACTGCCGGTACCAGTCCCACATCGGCGGCGCCTTTGGCCATGGTGATGGAAGCGCCCATATCCACACAACTGTTGATGGCATTGAAAGGTGCCAGCGCGCCGAGTGTATAGCATCCGATGTCGGCGAATACGCGTCCCGGTCCGAAGGCCTCAAGGGCTTCGTTCAGCGCGAGGTACATGTCGCGGTGCGAACAACCCACGCACAACGAAGGCGGCCGGCCCATCACCAGATCGGGCACGTCGTTGCCCCTGGTATTTTCCATTCCGAGGGCAGCAGCCACAATGCTCGGGTTTAACTCACCATCGCGTGGTACCGTCCCTTCCAGACGACCTTTCACTTTCAGGCATTTGGACAGGTATCCGTTCAATAATTCCTCTATCACCGGAGCACCTTCTTCGAGCACCAAAAGCTCATCGCATTCTTCTTCAATGCGCCTGATCATCGGGCGTGGTACGGGATAGTGCGCGATTTTCAAAACCGGATAGGGTACTTTCCGGTCGGGGAAATTTTCCATCAGATAATTGAATGCAATGCCACTGGTGATGATGCCCAGCGACTTGTCATCCCCATCAATATACTGATTGAATCCCGCATTGGCGGATTCCTCCATAAATTTATCCTGATTGCTCAGCAGGCCTTTATATCTTTTTCGTGCGATGGATGGCAGCAGCACAAACTGACGCAGATCCGAGGGAAGCTTCAGTTCATTTTGCTCCCGCTCCTCTTTGCGCAGCACGCCGGCCCTTGAGTGAGCCAGACGGGTGGTGATCCGCAGCAACACAGGAGTTTGCAGTTTTTCCGACAGGTCGAAACCGTAATGGACCATGTCATATGCTTCCTGCTGGTTGCTGGGCTCGAGCGTGGGGATCATGGCAAATTTGCCGTAAAACCTCGAATCCTGCTCGTTTTGCGAGGAATGCATCGAAGGATCGTCGGCAGATACTATGATCAGCCCCCCATTGGCACCGGTTATCGCTGCATTGATAAAAGCATCGGCAGCCACATTCAGCCCTACGTGTTTCATGCAGGCCATGGCGCGTTTTCCTGCATAGGATACGCCCAGGGCAGCTTCCAAAGCTGTTTTCTCGTTGGCCGACCACGACGACCTGATGTTTTTCGATGCGGCATGTTTGGATGCCTGCACATATTCGGTGATTTCGGTAGACGGCGTGCCCGGATATGCAAAAATCCCGGAAATACCGGCATCTATGGCAGCCTGTGCAATAGCCTCATCACCCAATAACAACATTTTTTGCATTGTATCTTACTGTTTTTTGTGATTCGTTCCAGGTAATCTTTAAGTGTGTGCAAATCTACTTAATTTAATCCATCAGGGCTTCAACGTTTTTTAAGCTTTATCTATTTAAATCCTTTTTAGATAATGTAATAACAGGGAAATAGGATTTGACAAATTCTTCTGTGATTTCATTAACAAAAGAACGGATTATGTGAAAAAGAATGTGTAAGTTTGGCGCCCTTTTGTTTAAAAACTTGCTAAAACGACACTGAGATGAAGAAAAAAATTTTGATGAATCCCAATCCGCTGGTTCAGTATCTGAACAAGCCACAGGAAGAATTCACCAGAGAGGACCTGATATTGTATGTTGAAGACCACAACATCGAAATGGTAAATTTCAGGTATGCAGGTGAGGACGGTCGTTTGAAAACCCTGAGTTTTGTAATCAACAGCCGTGAACATCTTGAGGATATTCTTACCATGGGAGAGCGTGTGGACGGATCGAGCCTGTTTTCGCACATCGAGGCCGGCTCCAGCGATCTTTATGTAATCCCAAAGTACAAAACCGCTTTTGTGAACCCGTTCAGCGAAATTCCGGCGCTGGATATTTTGTGTTCTTATTATGATAAGGACGGTAACCCGCTGGAAAGCTCCCCGGAATACATCCTGCAGAAGGCCAACCGTGAACTGGAAGAAAAAACGGGATACTCGTTCTGGGTAATGGGCGAGCTGGAGTTTTACATTATCAGCGAAAAAGAGCATTTGTACGAAGCGCAGGATCAGCGCGGATACCACGAATCCTCTCCCTTCAACAAATGGGAGGATTTCAGGCGCGAAGCCATGCTGGCCATTGCACAGGCCGGAGGCAATCTGAAATATGGTCACAGCGAGGTGGGTAATTTCAGCGTTGGCGAAACCGAATACGAGCAGAGCGAGCTTGAATTTTCGCCGGTACCATTGGAAGATGCAGCGCATCAGTTGATCATTGCAAAGTGGATTCTCCGCACACTGGCCTACAGGTACGGGGTTACGATCACTTTTGCACCGAAAATTACCATAGGTAAGGCCGGAAGCGGCCTGCATGTTCATACCAAGCTGATGAAGGACGGTAAGAACGTAATGGTTGAGAACGGCGGATTAAGTGATGTAGCAAAACGTGCCATTGCCGGATATCTGGATCTGGCGCCTTCGCTTACGGCTTTTGGAAATACCAATCCAACCTCATACTTCAGGCTGGTGCCGCACCAGGAGGCTCCCACAAATATCTGCTGGGGCGACCGCAATCGATCGGTGCTGGTAAGGGTGCCGCTGGGATGGGCAGGAAATCGTGACATGTACCTCGATGCCAACCCCCAACAAGAACCTGCCATCAGGGAATTTAATGCGCGGCAGACCGTGGAATTCCGCTGCCCCGACGGTTCGGCCGATATTTACCTGCTTTTGGCCGGCCTGGCTGTTGCTGCGCGCCATGGTCTTGAAATGGAAAACGGACTGGATTATGCTAAAAAAACCTATGTGGATGTAAATATTTTCCACGAAAAATACAAAGACAGGGTGGCCCAGTTACGGCAACTTCCGGCATCATGCTGGGAATCGGCCGAAAACCTTGAGCAGCAGGCACAGGTTTATACCAGGTACAATGTGTTTCCCCAGGGCCTGATCAACAGCGTTGTGCTTAAACTGAAAGCGTATAACGATAAAACCCTCCGCCAGGAAATTTCGAATGACAAGGATGCCATTATGGAACTGGTGAAAACCTATTTCCACTGCGGGTAATTATTGCTTTAATCATATTTAAAATACCGGTTTGAAAAAACCGGTATTTTTTTTGCTTACCCATTTCCAACTTATAAAGCGGGAAGATTTTTTAGCCAGTGAACATATCGGTTATATTTAAACGGCGAATGCTGCCGGACGGCAGAAGGTTCGTGAAGCAACTGCGCTATGCCTTGTTAATGGCGTGCTTCATGGTACCGTCCTTTTTCTTTGCCCGCGATTTTAGCATTAAAACCTACACGCGTGAAAATGGGCTGCAAAACGAGCTTGTTAAAGCTGTGGCCATCGATAGCATTGGGTTCCTGTGGATTGGCACCGATCACGGTCTGTTCAGATATAATGGCGAGGAATTTACCAATTATGGAAAGCTGCTCAACTCGCATTATGTGAAATCCCTTTTATACGACAGGCGTGGAAATCTGTACTTTACAACCGATATGTCTTTCGGAAAAATCGTTTATTCCGGCAGGGAAATTACCGCGCAGATAATTGCCGAGGGCAGTGTAACCAAAACCGAAGGAATGCTTTGGTATCCAAAGCAGTTGTACGAAGATCAGCATGGCAATATCTGGTTTTCAGACAATACCTCGGTCTACCGGTATCAGGATGGCAGCCTGAACAGCTATTTTATGGGAGATCATAATCTTACTTCCGGCTTTGCCCGATCCTTTTCATTTTTTGAAGATGATCGTGGACAATTGGGAATGATTTCCCAAACCGGGAATTTTTACAGGTATAACCCGGTGATTGATATCGTTGAACCGGTAGAAAATCCGCATGCGTTTAAAAATGTAAGTGCGGTGCAGCCGATCGGCAACAGGCGGATGCTGATCGGGTTTAACGACAGGCTGGGTGAGATCGCGTTTGATGATCACGGAAATGTTGACAATTATCGCCTGATCAGCAGTGAGATCGATGCTTCAGCTTTCGTCGGTGGCGAGGATGGTGTGTACTATGCCGGAAGCTGGTCGAACGGACTTTGGAAAATTATGCCCGACGGCCAGGGAAATTATTTCACCAAACAGGTGGACGAACTGAAAATTCGTGGTGGCATCAATCAATTACTAAGCAACGACAAAGATCTGATCGTAGCTTCCGACAACGGGGTAGCAGTGATGCAGCAAAAAATGTTTACGCCGTTGCTGCAGCAATTCAGCAGCGAATACATTAATGATGTGGCCTACGATGCGAAGAACAGGAAGATTTACGTAACTGACGGAAATAGCGTTTTCCAAATTGATGAAGAAACCCTGGAACCGATGGTCGTTTTTAGCTCCCCGAGGCCGGGGCTTTTGCAGGTGCTTCCTGACAAGGATTTTGTATGGGTGGGAGATGATGCCGGTTTTCTTCACCGGATTCTCAACGGGCGCGTTATTCAGTCTTTCGATCTTACCAGATACGGGGCTGCAGTATATCATCTCACCCTCGATCCCAACAGCAACCTGTGGATTTGCCAGGATAACCACAACGGTATCCTGAGGCTGACACCCGACGGGCACATCCACTCATATGGCCTGCCCCAGGGGCTTGTTACACGCGCCAATTTTGCCGCCAATTCTCCGTTTAGTTATATTTTTGTGGGAGCTACTGGTGCCAGTAACTTCCTGTATTATTTCAACTTGGAGTTGAATACCTTCAACAATCTTTCCCGTGAGATTCCTTTCGAATTCAACGGAAATCTTTCAATAAATGACCTGGCTTTTGATGATAACGGCGTGATGTGGCTGGGAAGCAGCCACGGCCTGTTGCGCCTTCGCGGAAACGAGATCACCCGCCTCGACCTTGAGGAGATTACCGGCGAAGAGATTAAAGCACTGGCCGTAGATGAAAACAACCACATCTGGTTTGCCTCCAGCACGGGCATCAGTAAATTCGACGGTACAGGTGTAGTCACTTTCGATCAATCCAACGGCCTTCCTTCGAAAACTGCCAACTACCGGTGCCTGATCACCGATTCTCAGAACAGAATCTGGGCAGGAACCCTGGCCGGCCTGTCGGTATCGAACCACAACGAGCCTCCGGTAAAAACGGCCTCCCCCGTGCTGCTGTCGGTTACCAAAAGCGGCGTTCCGCTGGAGGATATTTCTATATCAGGATTCGACAATCTTGGTTTTATTGGCTTTAGCTTTATCAGCCCCGAATATCCCAGCGAAAGTCTGAAATACAGGGTTAAGGTGGCCGGATACGACAATGCCTGGCGGCAGATGCAGGGAAGGAATGAATTCATGCTTTCGGATTTGCCCCCCGGAAACTACAAGCTTTTGGTCAGCGCCAAACAACGCGGCAATTATCTTTGGAGCGATCCGATGGTTTATACTTTTAACATCCACAGGATATGGTATCAAACCTGGTGGGCGTGGACCGCCTTTGCGCTTTTGCTGCTGCTAGTGATCTATCAGGGTGCGAAATGGCAAAGCCGGCGCCTCGAAAATGAAAAGCGCAAGCTGAACAAGCTGGTGAGGGAGCGTACCGAAGAATTGGAATTGAAAACAAAGGAGATTGAGGCAAAAAACATTCAACTCCTACGTGCTAAAGAAGAAGCCGAAGCATCTTCGCTTGCCAAGGCCGAATTTCTTTCTACCATGTCGCACGAGATCAGAACACCCTTGCACGGCGTCATCGGAATGATCGATCTGCTTATGCTGGAAAATCTGAATTCTGAACAACTCGATAAAATAAAAATTCTGAAATTTTCTGCTGAAAATCTTTTGAGTCTGATCAACGATATTCTGGATTTTAATAAGATCGATGCCGGAAAACTTGAACTCGATTCGGGAGAGTTCAACCTGAAGGAGGTGGTAAAAAACATTAAAGCCGGATTCGAACCTTCCGCCATGGAGAAGAATCTCGACATTAATCTTTTTTACGACGAAAGTATTCCAGAAGTGCTGATCGGCGATTCCACCCGAATCGCACAAGTGCTGACCAACCTTACGGGCAATGCCATTAAATTTACCGAATCGGGAGAGGTGAACATCAGCGTGGAAAGAAGGATGCAAAAGGGTCAGGTGGTTGAAATCTACTTCAAAATCAAAGATACGGGTGTGGGCATTTCGCCGGAAAAACTGGAGCATATTTTCGAAAGCTT